>NZ_DJHG01000030.1:0-23359 GCF_002432955.1 Mesotoga sp. UBA5825
TCACTTCTTTGCGTGAATACATGCGGATTGGCTCAGATTTCAAAGCTTTCTTCTGAAAGGAATGTCGACTGCAGCTTTTTTTCGGGGAGAAGGAGGGACACATTCCATCTGCCGGAAATGTGCTTCTTGATCGAAGCATTTACGTCATCGATCGTGAGACGGTCTATCCGCGCAATCAAGTCTTCTAGAGAATCAGGCTTTCCGCAAATCACTACATCATCCAGGAATCTGCTGAGAGTCAGGAGCGTTCCTTCCGTGGACATCAGGAGTTTGCCCCTCGCCCTTTCTTTTCCGTAGTTGAACTGTGCTTCCGTTGCTCCATGGACGATCAGCCTATCCATTTCCTTTTTCAATGAGCTTACAAGATTATCGAGGTTCTTCGGACTTGTGGTGGCATTTATCATAATGGCTCCAGAATCAGAGTAAGAAACAAACTCCGAACTAATATTGTACACCATTCCCAGTTCTTCTCTAATGTTGTGAAAGAGTATGGAACTCATGCCACTGCCAAAGAGAGTGTTGAAAATCTTGAACGCATCAAAATCCGCTCTGTTTTTCCTGCCGGGGGCATCCCTCGTCAGCAAAATGTGAACCTGCTGAAGGTCCTTCCTTCTTTCGACAATCCAGAGAGGCTCGTCGGCAATCACCGGAGATTTCACTGGGGATGTATGTCCGTTGCTCTTCATAGAGAGAAGTTTATCTTCCGCATTTCGCAGCAACTCATCGCCGTAATTACCTGAGACTGCAAAGATCGCGTTGTTAGCCACATAGTTTTGGCCGTAGAAGTTGGAGACTTTGCTCCTCTCCAGCCCTTCTATCGTTTCTTGATAACCAAGGATCGGCCTGCCAAAATCCCTATCCCAGACTTTTTCTATAGTCATGTCGTATATCCTGTCGTAGGGATCATCTTCTGCCGAGGCGATCTCCTCGAGAATAACTCCTCTCTCAAGATCAAGAGCCGCTTCATCGAAGCGAGGCGAAGTGATCAAATCAAAGAGAATTTCCAACGCTTCAGAAGCGCATGTATCTGGGACTTTCGCATAATATACTGTAGAGACTCTTCCGGTGTATGCGTTGAGACTGCCTCCGATTCTTTCGATTGGCTCCTTTATCTCAAAAGCGTTTCTTCTATGAGTTCCCTTGAAGAGAGCGTGTTCAATAAAATGAGAAACACCGCTGATGGAGTCTTCTTCATCAGCGGAGCCTACCTTCATTGCGAAAGCCATTGAGACGGTTCTCGTCTCTTCCTTTCGCTCTCCAATAATAACTGCACCATTTGGCAGTTCAAGATAGTGATTATTCATCAACTTCCTACTTTCTGTTTCGATCTCCTCGATTTCGGTCGTTTCTGGGACTAGGTCTTCTGTTGTCTCTACGCTTATCTTCGGTAACCTCTACACCTTCGAGCTTCAGACTTATCTTGCCCATTTGATCAGTCCCTGCAATCTCAACCGGAATAGTGTCTCCAACTTTGTGCTCTTTCAAGAAGTCCTTTCCGTTAGCGCCCATCTTCGAAATATGAAGAAGACCGGTCTTTCCCGGTGCAAGCTCTACAAAGAACCCGTAGGCTTCTGCTCTGGTAATCTTTCCCGTAAAGAGTTGTCCGGGTTTGACTTCAGATATTATCGCGTCAATGACCTTCTCAAGCTGGTCAAGCTTCTCTCTATTGCTTCCGACGATTTTCGCCTGGGACTTTTCGTCATCTATGAAGATAGTCGAGTCATACTCGCTAGAGAGTTTCTTTATTACCTTTCCTCCAGGCCCGATTATCTCTCCGATCTTCTCATATGGGAGGTTGATTGTTCTGATAATCGGAGCATAGTCAGAGACGAATTTCCTCGGTTCTGAGATAGCTTCATTCATAAGGTCAAGAATCTTCAACCTCGCAAGTCTCGCCTGGTCTAGTGCCTTTGTCATTATTTCGCTGGATACTCCCGAGACCTTGACGTCCATCTGGAAGGCTGTGATTCCGTCGCGTGTGCCTGTCACCTTGAAATCCATGTCACCCATGTGATCTTCATTTCCAAGAATATCGGTGAGAACGACGGTTTTCTCCGGTTCCTGAATCATACCCATTGCCACTCCCGCAACATGCTTTTCCATTGGAACTCCTGCAGCCATCAATGCCAGTGATCCAGAACATACCGTGGCCATCGAAGAGGAGCCATTCGATTCAAGAACTTCAGAGACAACCCTAATTGTGTAGGGGAAAGATTCACCTTTGGGAACGATGTTCTTGAGGGATCTCTCCGCCAGATGACCATGTCCTATTTCTCTCCGGCCGGGGCCGCGAAGCCTCTTGACTTCTCCTGTGCTGAAGGGAGGAAAATTGTAGTGAAGCATAAACGACTTAGAACCCTCTTCAAACATAGTATCGACGATCTGTTCATCCATCGTGGCTCCGAGAGTGACAATACCAAGACTCTGAGTTTCGCCTCTAGTAAAAAGAGCGGAACCATGAGCCCTTGGAAGAAGATCGAGTTCAATGGTGATTGGACGGATTTCGTTGTGTTTTCTGCCGTCCATCCTGACATCGTCTTCTATAACTCTCTTTCTCATAACTTCTTTCTCTATGTCGTGAAAGAGATCTTTTACAAAACCAGTATTCGCTTCGATCTCTTCTTCTGACCAAGTTTCCTTTGCCTTCTCAGTGAAGAGCTCGATCAGCTCGTCTCTGTATGTCTTCAGAGCTCTATCCTTGTTTTTCTTGCCGGAGGTTAGCATGATCGCGGCAAGCTTTTCTCTGTCCACCATTGCATTGAATGGTTCGAGGAAGCCCTCGGGAGCTACAGGAATTTCAGCTACCCACTTTTCTATCTCGAACTCGCTTATGATTTCCTTCTGAAAGGCCACAAGAGACTTAATCGCTTCATGAGCAGCTTCCAAAGCTCCAACCATAACTTCTTCGGAGACCTCTTTTGCCTCTCCTTCAACCATCGCGACTGCGTTCTCGGTTCCCGCAACTACTATATCGAGTTCTGATCTGTCAAGCTCTTCCGCGGAGGGGAAGATAACGTATTTTCCATCAATGTAGCCTACCTGAACTCCCGCAACGATTCCTTCGAAGGGAATAGGCGAAATATTCAGTGCCAGTGAAGAGGCCGTTATTCCCCAAATGTCGGGAGGATTATCCGGATCGGCCGAGAGAACGGTTATGATAACTTGGATCTCGTTTCTCATTCCATCGGGGAAGAGAGGCCTGATAGGTCTGTCAATTATCCGCGCAGAGAGAACCGCGTTGTCACTAGGTCTACTCTCTCTTTTTAGAAACCCCCCCGGAATTTTTCCGGCGGCATAGAACTTCTCCTGATATTCAACAGTTAGCGGTAGAAAGTCAGTTCCGGGCATTGCCTTCTCATTTCCATTTACTGTAGTAAGCAAGACTGAATCGGCATATCTCAAAACAACGGCACCGTCCGCCTGCTTAGCCATCTTCCCGTTTTCTATAACGAGTTTCTGGCCGAAGAATTCCCTTTCCCATCTCTTGTAACTCACAATAACACCTCTTTTTTCAATTCATCAAATAACCAATTATATCAGCTGTGCGAAATCCACGCAAAAAAGGAGCGGTATCCCGCTCCCAGCGATTTCTACTCTATCAACCTCTCAGCCCGAGTTTGCTTATGAGTTCAAGATATACTTCAGGCTTCTTGGTCTTTATGTATCTCAACATCTTTCTTCGTCTTCCGACAAGCTTTAGAAGTCCTCTTCTGGTATGAAAATCCTTTGGATGCTTCTTAAGATGCTCGGTAAGATGCCTGATTCTTGCAGTCAATATTGCAATCTGTACTTCGGTTGAACCGGAGTCGTTTTCGTGGATCTGGAATTCCTTTACCAATTCTTGTCTGTTGACTTCCATGTATCTGCCTCCTAATATAATCCTCATATCCAGGAATGGGCTGCGCCTCAAACCGAGAATAGGGCAAGGCAATTCTAAACCTATCAGGCATTATTGTCAACTCTCTCTTGAGTAGATTTAATTATGATGCATTATGCTCTCCGCCCAGGAAATCCGCTACCATCTTCTTTGCCGTCGGAGTAATTGCAATTCCTCCTCTGGCAGTCTCCTTAAGCTCTTCAGGCAATCTTCTTCCTACTCTTCCAAGAGAGTCTGCAACTTCTTCAAAGGGGATGGCAGACTTTATTCCGGCTAATGCAAGCTCCGCCGCGGTGAAGGCTATCGATACACCAAAAGCATTTCTCTTTACACATGGAATCTCTACGAAGCCACCAACAGGATCGCAGACTAGTCCTAGCAATGACTTCAGAGCGAGAGCGGGGGCGTTTTCTAGCGCGGAATAATCCTCAGGGTGGGTCGCATAGACAATAGCGACGGAAGCCATCGCAGTGGCAGTTCCAACTTCTGCCTGGCAGCCAGACATAGCGCCAGAAATCGATGCCCTTCTCCTGATTCTCTCCCCCACAGCTCCAGAAACAAGCAGTGCGTTTCCAAGGATGTCAAGATCAATGCTTCGATTCAGATGAAGAGAAAGGAGAGCTCCGGGGACCACTCCGCATGCTCCCGCGGTTGGACAAGCAACTATCTTTCCCATGCTTGCGTTGTGTTCTGACATCGAAAGAGCAATGCTTACTCCCGAGAAAACCAGCGGACTGAGAAATTCGGGCACATGACTTCTTGCCTTTGCATCATTATCTCCAACCCAGCCGGTAAGAGACTTCTCAGGCCTGTCGAGTCTGCTATGATAGGAACCCAGCATTTCTCTTACTAACTCTTTCGCAGTCTCTTCAGCAGCTTTCGGATCGTTCCCCGTATTCATCATATACCAATCGGAAACCACTTTATCCAGCGGAGTCCTCGAATCTTTTGCGGCCTTCACCAGGTCTTCGAATTTCATTATCATATCATTGAATCCAGCCTTTCGAGATAGGATACTTTCATGACCACCTTCAACCTCTTAATTACGCTGAGCAGACGGGCATCAGGTTCATTATCAAGTTCAACAACGCACAATGCCTCGCGCCTAAATGGATCGACTCGTGAGAGGAAGAGATTGCTGATATTCATGTCGCTTGATGAAATCTCCCCAACTATTTGTGACAGAGCCCCGGGAACATCTGCATTCAGAATCACCAGTGAGGGGTACTTTCCCGTGACATCGGTGTCAAAATCATCGATTGCAGTAATCTTAATTGAACCCCCACCAACAGACGCGCCGGTTACGCTCAGAAATATACCTCCTGCACTTCCGTTTATCCTAACTGTGTTTGGATGAAGATCGCCCATATCTTCTTCCTCAAATGTGAAGTAAATTCCCTTTTCTTTGGCAATCCGAAAGGAATCTCTTAGCTGCGGGTCGGACTCCTTTATTCCCATTATGCCGCCTATGAGGGCTCTATCGGTTCCGTGTCCCCTGAAGGTTGCATACAGGGGAGAATTGAGGACAAAACCAACCTCGGTAGGTGTTCTAGCAAAGAGGGATCTGAAGGCTCTGCCTAGCCTAGCCATACCTGCCGTATGAGAACTCGACGGACCGACAATTGCCGGCCCAATTATATCTAGCAACATCTTTCCGCCTCCAATGAAAACGCGGAACCGTAACGGTTCCGCGTCACCATATAAATAGGTCAAAGATTATAAAAGGAGCTCTTTCCTCTATACTCGGCCTGCTCACCAAGTTCTTCTTCAATCCTCAGAAGTTCGTTGTACTTTGCTATCCTATCCGTTCTTGAAGCAGAACCGGTCTTTATCATACCTGTATTAGCTGCGACGGCGAGATGAGAGATGAAAGTGTCTTCGGTCTCGCCTGAGCGATGAGAGATCACGCAAGTCATCCCGTGCTTTTGCGCATACTCTATTGTGTTTAGAGTCTCAGTAACGGATCCGATCTGATTCAACTTAATGAGGATCGAATTGGAGGATTTCTCCTTGACGCCTCTTTCGAGCCTCTTGATATTGGTCACGAAGAGATCGTCTCCGATTATTTGGACTTTATCACCAATCATTTCAGTCAATTTGGCAAAGCTCTGCCAGTCTTCTTCTGCAAATGGATCTTCCAAAGAGATTATTGGATATCTCTTTGTCAGATCTGAATAGTATTCTATTAGCTGGTCAGGAGTGAACTCCTTTCCATCGATATTGTATAGGCCCTTATCTTCATTGTAGAATTCGTTGGCTGCACTGTCGAGAGCGATCATCACTTCTTCCCCAGCCTTGTATCCCGCCGCGTCTATTGCATTGATGATGTACTTCAGTGCAGCTTCGTTGTTCTCAAAACTCGGAGCAAAACCGCCTTCATCACCTACTGCAGTTGAGTGCCCGCCATCCTTCAAGAGCTTCTTTAGATTATGGAAAATCTCTACTCCCGCTCTGAGGGCATCCTTGAAACGACTGAATCCTGCAGGAACTATCATGAACTCCTGTATATCAAGGTTGTTGTCGGCGTGTTTGCCGCCATTCACAATATTCATGAAAGGAATAGGAAGCGCTTTGGCATTGACGCCACCAAGATACTTATAAAGCGGAGTATCTATGCTGTCGGCAGCGGCTCTGGCAACGGCCATTGATACTGCAAGTATCGCATTGGCCCCCAGCTTGTCCTTGTTTTCTGTTCCGTCAAGCTCAAGAAGAGCAGCATCCACGGTGATCTGGTCAAGTGCATTCATACCGACAATCTCTGGAGCTATCACTTCGTTAATATTCTCAACTGCCTTGAGGGTTCCCTTCCCGAGGAATCTTTTCTTATCCCCATCTCTGAGCTCAAGGGCCTCAAACTTGCCTGTTGACGCTCCCGAAGGGACGATTGCTCTTCCATGACCGCCGTCATCCAACCAGACTTCGGCTTCAACCGTAGGTGTTCCCCGTGAGTCCAGAACCTCTCTCGCTATTAGATCTACAATCTGAGCGTACATTTTCCACCTCCACTAATCAGGTAAAACTACCGTACCTGTTTTCCCGCCAATTATAGCATCGAATAGATTGCCCTTGGTAAAGAAATCGATTACTCTGACTGGCAGGCCGTACCTTTGACAAATCGAAAAGGCTTCTATATCCATGATTTCAAATCTGCTCTTGATCGCCTCGGAAAATGTTGTTCTCTCAATTCTTCTGGCTTCTTCATTAGTTTTCGGGTCCTTATCATACACTCCGTCAACCTTTGTGCCTTTAATGAGAACGTCTGCTCCAATTTCCACCGCCCTTACTGCAGCGGCCGTGTCAGTTGTGAAGAACGGAAGGTATGTGCCCCCGCCAAATACAACAATCTTTCCCGTGCTAAGGGCATCTTCTATTGTATCGTACCTGTGCTCGATAAGAGACGGAATTCCTGCAACCGAAGAAATCGCAATCGCTTCAAACCCATTCATGCAGAGAGATTCCTTCAGGTAGAGTGAATTCATTATTGTGCCAAGAATTCCCAGTTCGTCGGCTCTCGAGCTTCTCATTTTGGAAAGCTCGCGACCCCTTATAATATTGCCTGCTCCGATAACTATCGCGAGCTGAATCCCCTTTTCAACTACAGGTCGGAGCTCTTCGATAAGAAATGCAGTTCTGTCAGAGTCAAATCCTCTCGCACCTTCTCCGCTCAAGACCTCGCCGCTGAGTTTCAAGAGTACTCTCCTATACATAAGCACCTCCAATAAAAAAGGTGAGCACCGGGCTCACCTTCCTAACTCAGTTTTCTGACTCTCCGACTTGCCAGCGGACGAATCTGCTGAGCTTGATGTTCTCTCCGGTCTTCGCAATAAGCTCAATAAGAAGATCATTTATCGTTTTCCCGCTTTCAAATACGTACTCCTGTTCGAGAAGACAGTTGTCTTTGTAGAAACTCTCGAGCTTGCTCTCAACAATTCTTTCAACAATATTGGCGGGCTTTCCGCTTTCTTTCATCTGCTCTGCATATATTTCCTTTTCTTTATCAATGACTTCTTGAGGCACGTGTTCTCGGGAGATGAATCTGGCTCCCATTGCTGCAAGCTGAAGAGAGATCTTATGCGCGAGTTCTTTGAATTCTTCCATTCTTGCCACAAAGTCTGTTACGCAGTTTAGCTCAAGTAGCACGCCGAGCTTGCCATTGTGATGAATATAAGAGTAAACGAGTCCCTCGGCCGTCTCTCTTCCCGAAACCTTATCTGCCTTGAGTATACCCTTCTTTCTCAGATAGTCCTTTGCCTGGTCGAAATCACCATCTGTTTCGACTAATGCTCTCTTGCAATCCATCATGCCTGCTTGAGTGGCATCACGGAGCTTTTTTACCATATCACTGGTAATATTTGCCATCTTTTAAGTCCTCCTCCACTAAAACTCCAAGGAAAATTATAACTCAGTTGAGCCGACATTAATTTCCGCGATGTTAAGTCATCTTTCGAGTTTCTTTCTGAACTCTTCTCGTACGCAGGGCGGAACCCATTTTGAAATATCTCCCCCGAACGCCGCAATCTCCCTCACCATGGACGAAGATATGAAGGAGTTTGTGGTCTCCGTCATGAGAAAGAGGGTTTCAAGTTCAGGAAGCATTGCTTTGTTCGCGTGGGCCATCTGAAGTTCTAACTCAAAGTCAGACACAGCCCTAAGACCACGAATGACTACCTTAACATCATTTTCTCTGGCAAAATCAACGAGTAGACCGCTGTGAGTTGTTATCGTAACGTTTCTTAGATGAGACACTCCCCTTCTAACCATCCCAATTCTTTCTTCATGATTGAAGAAGTGTCTCTTGTTAACGTTTTCCATAACCAGTACAACAACTTCGTCGAAGATTTCGCTACACCTTTCGACTAAATCAATGTGTCCATACGTTATTGGATCGAAAGAACCTGGATAGACGGCTTTCATCTTCAAATAGCGCCAAGTCACTCCGGTCATTTGGAGACAGGCGCCCCTCCTTTCATAGTCTGCTACTCAGGGTTCTCAGATATTTTATAGGACCCCGGGGGAGTCTCGCTAATCTTGTCGCCGTAAATAAGAAGATTTTCAAGCGTCATGGAACCCAATTCCCTCATCATTGCGTTATATAATCTAAACCATACATACTTTACGGTGCAGTCGGGATCTTCAAGGCACTTGCCGTTCTGCTGAAGACAGGCATACGAGTTCATTGGTCGGTCGAGTTTGAGTATCACGTCTCTCAGAAGAATCTCATTGGCCGGTCTTGCCAAACAGTATCCTCCGTATCTGCCTCTTACTGCCTTTATTATTCCCGCCTGTCTCAACTCTCCGAAGATCTTCTCCAAGAAGTCTCTTGGGATCTCATTACCCTGAACGATCTCCATAAGCGAGAGCTTTTCCTTTCCTTCGCGGGCCGACTTCGCCATCTTATAAAGCGCTCTCAGTGCATAACTGCTCTTCAGCGTAAAACCCATTTCAAACCTCCTCTTAACTCTCTTCCCCGGAAGATAGAAGAGCGTTCACAAATTCCCTGCTGTCGAAAGGCTTCAAGTCGTCTTCTCTCTCTCCGACGCCTATGTATCTCACCGGTATTCCGAGTTCCTTGACGATTGCAAAGATTATTCCTCCCTTTGCCGTGCCATCGAGTTTAGTTAGCACAATTCCGGTAACGTCGACTGCCTCTTTGAACTTCTTTGCTTGCACCAGGCCATTCTGTCCAGTAGTAGCATCCAGAACAAGCAAAACTTCACTCGGAGCTCCGGGTGATGCCTTTCCGATCACTCTATGCACTTTCCTCAGTTCTTCCATCAGATTGCTTCGAGTATGCAATCTCCCCGCAGTGTCGATTATGACGACATCTTTGCCTTTGCTCACCGCATGACTTATCGCATCGAAAGCAACCGCAGCTGAGTCTGCTCCTTGACCCTGGCTGATGAAATCAACATTCGCCCTCTCACTCCAGATTCTCAGCTGTTCAACCGCAGCAGCTCTGAACGTATCACAAGCTGCGAGTACAACTTTGTTTCCTTTTCCGGAGTAAAGCTTCGAAAGCTTTCCTATTGTCGTGGTCTTTCCTGTGCCGTTTACACCTACCACAGAGACCACGTACGGTTTTGCCTGTGGAACTTCAAATGGTATGTCAAGAATTTCTATCAGCACTTCCTTCAGTACCTCTACGGGCTCCCTACCTTTCTCGGTTCTCTCTCTCAGAGCTTCAATTACCTCTTCGACAGTTTCAGAGCCCATATCTGATAGTATAAGAAGCTCCTCTATTTCTTCAATAGCATCTGCATCAAGCGTTTCGAGAGAGAGGAGCTTCTTCACTCTCTTGAAGAAACTTTCTCTTGTTTTCTTTAGGCTATCCTTTAATTCAGAAAAGATACCCATCATTCGTTCCCCAATATGCTAACTGGTTTATACACTGCCAACTCTTTCCTTATTTCTTCGAGAAGAAGGTCGAATCCTTCCTGGATACTGACTTCTAGCGGTTTCTTTTCAGTTCTGGCTTTGACCTCAACAATGCCCTGTTGAAGTTTCTTTCCCAGAGTCACTCTAATGGGAATCCCAATGAGATCGGCATCCTTGAACTTCATTCCAGGAGAGATCTCTCTGTCGTCAAGGAGAACATCGTAGCCCTCCTTAATTAGAAGCCCATATATTTCCTCAGATTTCTTCAAGACATCAGGATCCTTAGCATTTACGGCAGTTATTATGATTTCAAATGGAGTGACAGACAGAGGCCAGATTATTCCGTTTTCATCGTGCAACTGTTCAACTACAGCACTTATTGTTCGCGAGACTCCCCACCCATAACAGCCCATAATATAATGAATACTATTACCCTGATCATCGGTAACATATCCGTTCATTTTCTCCGAATACTTGGTTCCAAGCTTGAAGATGTGTCCCACCTCTATGCCTTTCACAGACTTCATAGGGATTCCGCACTTAGGACACGGATCTCCCTCTGTAACCATTTTCAAATCATGCCAGGAGTCTATCTCGAAATCACGGCCGGGAAGAACTCCATGGTAATGGTACCCTTCCTTCAGAGCCCCACAAACGGCATTCTTCAGTCCTTTAATTGTTTTGTCCGCGATTATTGTAATGTTCTTGTTAAGCCCTATTGGGCCTACAAATCCTATCGGTACACCCAGCAGGTCCATCACTTCCTGTGGCGTTGCCATTACTAGCGTTTGATCCTCAAGAGAAGCCCTAAGTTTCGATTCGTTGAACTCTTCGTTTCCGCGAATCAAAGCCATATAATAGCCCTTTCTACCTTTATATATAAGGGATTTGACGATTTCCTTTGGAGTTACACTAAGACACTCCGCCACTTCATCGACGGTTCTCGAGTTTGGAGTTGGTACCAGCTGCAGCTCTGAGATCGTTCTCTCCTGAGATTCCTCTTCGAAAAGGTATTCGGCCTTTTCGTCGGAGGCCGCATAACCGCAGTCGCAATATAGCAGTGTCGATTCTCCGTAGTCCGCGAGAACGTTGAACTCGTGAGACTCGTTACCTCCAATTGCGCCCGAATCGGCTTCAACAACCAGAAATTCGAGTCCTATTCTCTCCAAGATCTTGCTATACGCTCCATAAAACTGTCTATATGTTTCGTCAAGAGAAGTCCATGAATCGTGAAAACTGTAGGCATCCTTCATCAGGAACTCTCTTGATCTCATGAGGCCGAATCTCGGGCGAATCTCATCTCTATACTTCATCGCGATTTGATAGAGTGAAACAGGGAGCTGCTTGTACGACTTGAGTTCATTTCTAAGCAAATGAGTGATGATTTCTTCGTGAGTTGGTCCTAGCGTGAAGAACCTCTCGTGCCTGTCCTGCATTCTCATCATTTCGGGGCCATAGTCGTCCCATCTGCCCGTCTCGTGCCATAATTCTGCTGGCTGTATGATTGGCATCAGAATCTCTTGAGAACCAATTGCGTTCATCTCTTGACGAACGATCTCTTCAATCTTCTTAAGAACCCGGAGACCAAGCGGAAGGAATGAATAGATACCGGCAGCAACTTTTCTGACAAATCCACCTCTGACAAGAAGTCTAATACTTACTAGGTCGGCATCGGCCGGAGCATCTCTTAATGTTGGAGCATAAAGCCGTGAAAACCTCATCAGATCTCTCCTCTCGAAATTCAGCTAATCAGGACTAATTCAGTGAGATTATAGCATAGTTCCTGCAAGCTGTTTGACGTTTTGATATAATACAGTATATGACTTATAAGGAGGACGAGCATGAGTATTTCTGTACTTCAAGAAGAGCTCAGGGAATATGTTGAAAACGTAAAGAGAGCTGCTCGTTTCATTGAAAAGGAAGTTGAGCTGAAGCCAAAAGTTGCAGTGATTCTTGGCAGTGGGCTTGGAGATGTTTCTAATAGCCTTGAGAACGCAGTATCAATTCCTTACGATGAGATTCCCGGCTTCCCGTTGTCAACTGCTCCCGGTCATAAGGGCGAGCTAACTTTCGGGAATGCCCTCCACCACAATGTGATGCTTATGAATGGACGTTTTCATTTTTACGAAGGTTACTCCATGAAAACTGTGACTTTTCCAATAAGGATAATGCAAGAACTGGGTGTAGAAGTACTTCTGATCACCAATGCTTCGGGCGGTCTGAACCCTGATTTCGAGGTGGGGAGAGTCATGCTGATAAAAGACATCATCAACTTCATGGGCGACAATCCTCTTATAGGTCAAAATGTCGATGAATGGGGTCCACGCTTCCCGGACATGAGCGAGCCGATAGACAAAGATCTGTTGGAAAAGGCGCTTATTTCTGCCAAAGAGCTTGGTATAGGTGTCTATGAAGGAGTTTATGTAGGTGTGGCAGGTCCGAATTTTGAGACTCCTGCGGAACTCAGAATGCTGAGACGATTCGGTGCGGATTCTGTCGGCATGTCGACCGTACCGGAAGTTATAGTAGCGCGTCACGCAGGTATCAGGGTACTCGGCCTTTCTGCGATATCGGACAGAGCAGTTCCGGACGATTTGAAGCCTCTTACAGCCGAGGAGGTCCTTGAAATGGCTAAGAGAGCAGGAAACGATATAAGTAAGTTGATACTTAAGACTCTGGAAAAAATATAGGGAGAGACAATCTCTCCCCGCTGGTGGGTGCGGTAGGGATTGAACCTACGGCCTCTTCCTCGTCAAGGAAGCGCTCTTCCACTGAGCTACGCACCCGAACAAGATTGATTCTACCATCGTCTTAAGAGCGTTGTCAATACAACGATAAGCCGTGAAGTTGATTTGGATTACGAAATAATACGTGCAGGTTAACGGCATTTTGAATTTATAGGCTCCATAGATTATAATTGTACTATCACACTCATCTCTATTTTGAAAGGGGGCAACATTAGTGAAAAAGATTTTGCTGGTAACACTTACTATGCTTTTCTTAGCGTTTACTGCGTTTGCAAGCGACCCAGAGACATTTGTGAATCTCACTATTGGAATGCCGGAGACTCTTGATCCTCTTCACTCTTACGATACGGCAAGTGGTGAGGCAATATTGAATCTATATGATAACTTGATTCAGTATGATGGTGAGTCTGTCACGGAATTTCTGCCAATGATTTCGACAGCGGTTCCATCAGTAGAAAATGGTCTTGTAGTAGAAGAGGCTGGAGCGCTCAAGTTTATATTCCCGATTAGAGAAGGCGTCAAGTTCCACACAGGGAATATTCTTACTCCTGAGGACGTCAAGTATTCATTTGACAGGTATATTCTTGGTGACCCGTCAGGTGGTCCGCAGTGGATGATCATTGAAGCGCTCACAGGCGGAAAGTTTGCAAGCGTCGAAGGATGGTTCGAGGACTACGCAGGAATGCCTTATTCAGAGGCTGTAGATGCAGAAAAGAATGCAACCTCCGAAGAAGCAAAACAGAAGCTGATTTCCTTCTATGAAGAAGTTGTAAGCCCAAGAGTTGCTGTTGATGGGAACAACATCGTTTTCACTCTTGATTCTGCTTGGGGACCATTTATGAGTACAATAGCCCACTTCGGGTCTTGGGGAGCCATTGTGGACTCCAAGTGGGGAATTGAGAATGGCGCATGGGACGGTAAAGCAGACGGCTGGTGGAAATGGCACGATCTCGAGCCACAGGAAAGCCCATACCATGCGGCAGCAGCAGGTTGTGGGCCGTTCAAGCTTGTTGAATGGGACACTGCGCAGCAAAAGGTCATTCTTGAGAGATTTGACGACTACTGGGCAGGCCCCGCAAAGCTTAAGACAGTCGTTATTTGGGGAATCGATGAGTTCTCCACAAGGAAGGCAATCTTTGAAGCTGGGGATGCCGACATCTGTTACTTCGGTTCTTCTTACCTTGATCAGGCAGAAGCTCTTGCCGCAGAGGGAAAAGCCGTTGTAACTAAAGGTTATCCGACTGCAAGCATCACTTCCCTTCACTTTAACTGGCTAGTTGCTGAAGGTAGCGAGTATCTAGGCAGCGGAAAGCTTGATGGAAACGGAGTTCCGAGAGATTTCTTCTCCGATATTCACGTTAGAAGAGGATTTGCTTTCTGTTATGATGGAGCTACGTTTGTTGATGAAGTACTAAATGGGAATGGGGTCCTTGTTCCAAGTGATCTTCCGCAGGGATTCCTCGGATATGACGAAACGCTTCCGCTTCCAGAGTTCAATCTCGCAAAGGCCGCCGAAGAATTCAAGAAGGCCTGGGGCGGAGAAGTATGGGAAAAAGGTTTTAAGATCCAGATCCTATACAACACCGGCAACGATGAAAGACAGACAATCGCTGAGATGCTCGCTTACTTCGTGAACATGATCAACCCGAAATTCAAGGTTGAAACCTTGGGCGTGCAGTGGCCAACTTACCTTGCGGCCCAGAGGAATGGATTCCTTCCGTTGTTCACAATTGGCTGGCTCGCTGATTATCCTGACCCACACAATTTCATTGCTACTTACTACGCAAGCTACGGAGTTTATGCATCAAGACAGGGAGTACCATTCCAGGAATGGGCAGCCGAAAATGTGGATGCAAATATAAGCAAGGCCGCAGCGTCGGTTGACAATGATGAACGATTTGCTCTCTACAGAGATGTTCAAGAGAAGGCCATTGAGGCAGCTCTTGGAATTCCGCTTTACATGCCCACGGGTCTCAATGTGAGAGCACCTTGGGTTGAAGGGTGGCATCCTCATCTAGTAAGATCTGGATTCTACTACTACCAGCTTTCGAAGAAGCAGTAATTGATATATCCCGAAGAGAGCCGGGGTTTTATTACCCGGCTCTTTTTTTGAACGGAAACATGAATTATAATAGAGTACTTCTTTGTCTTGATGAAAGAGGGGTGATACTCAGGTGACTGCTTATATAATCAGAAGGCTCCTTCTTCTGCCATTGATAATGCTAGGTGTTACTCTGATTATTTTTTCTATGATCTGGGCCCTTGGACCAGACAGGCTTCTTGCCTCATACGTAAAGAGTCCTGAAGCATTGAAGACACCAGATGCAGCAGAGAGACTGATCAAGAAATACGGTCTTGATGAACCTATGCCTGTCCAGTACTTCAAATGGCTGGGAAACATCCTTCAAGGGGATTTTGGATACTCCATGGTTGGGAAAAAAGGAGTACTCCCATCAATGCTAGAACGTTTCCCATATACTCTTGAATTGACGATTTACGCGATTATTCCCGTAATTCTTGTTGCAATATGGTTGGGAGTGATTTCTGCGGTTAATCAGAACAAATTCTTAGATCAATTCATAAGGGTCTTCGCGCTTGTGGGTTGGTCTCTTCCTGATTTTGTTTTTGGGCTTTTACTCCTGCTTGTCTTTTACTCAATTCTTGGCTGGTTTCCACCCGGGATGGTCAGCACTCAATTTGACTTGGTCATGAGGACCGCAGAATGGAAGACCATAACCAGCATGCCAACAATAGATGCGCTTCTTAACGGCAGACTTGATATATTTATCGATGCACTGAGACACATTATTCTCCCTGTTCTGACTCTTGCTTATCTTTGGTGGGCTTATTTGCTCAGAATTACTCGTTCAAGTATGCTCGAAGTTCTCAGGAAGGACTATATACGAACGGCGAGAGCAAAAGGCGTTCCTGAGAGAATAGTAATTAGAAAGCATGCAAAGAGAAACGCCATGATCCCTGTTATTACTGTTGCCGGAGGATCAGTAATGGGCTTGCTTGGAGGAACAGTCTTTGTTGAAACAATTTTCTCCAGAGTAGGAATGGGCAGATTCCTTGCGGATGCTGCGAGCCTCTTGGATTACTGGTCAATAATTGGCGGAGCTCTGTTCTTCTCATTTATTATGGTTGTTGGCAATCTGGTTGTTGATGTCTCTTACGCCCTTGTTGACCCGAGAATAAGGCTAGAGTGAGGGGGAAGCTATTGATGCCTGCAAAGAGAAAGAGTGAATTCAGAAAGATCATGAAGAAATATTGGACAAACGGAACGGCAGTTCTTGGTACTTGTCTGCTGATCTTCTTCATAATCATAGCGATCTTTGCCCCTCAGATTGCTGGTGTTAATGAAATGGGCAATAACTACCAGATCCCCAGAGTTTCGTGGTCGTCGAAACCGATAGCTCCTTCGGCCGAACACCCGTTTGGGGTTATCGGTGGGAGAGATGTTTTCTACGGTGTAATCTGGGGAACACGAACGGCTTTCAGACTGGGTTTGATCATTACCAGTTTCTCTGCCCTCATCGGTGTGATTGTTGGTTCGATCTCTGCGTACTTCGGAGGATGGGTCGACGAAATCCTCATGAGGATAACGGATATATTCTTGTCGATTCCCTTCCTGGTTGCTGCAATGGTTATGACAACGATTCTGGGCAAGGGGTTGGACAAAGTAATTATTGCTCTGATCATCTTCGGTTGGATGAGCACAGCGCGTCTTATTAGGGGAAATATCCTTCAAGCGAGAGAAGAGCAATATGTGCTCGCAGCAAAAGCTCTTGGACAGAAGGATTGGAAGATTATTATCAAGCATATCCTTCCAAACACGATCTTTCCGGTTGTCGTTCAGATGTCAATGAGAATAGGTTCTTATGTTATTACTGCAGCAGGATTGAGCTTCCTAGGAGTTGGGGCAGAACCGGGTTATGCCGACTGGGGAACGATACTTTCCTATTCAAGGAACTGGATGACGATGCTTGACCAGTCATGGTTTGCAATTGTCTTCCCCGGTACTGCCATGGTGCTCTTCGTTCTTGCATGGAACCTTGTCGGAGATGCGCTTAGAGATATCTTCGACCCGAGAATGAGAAGCTAAGGAGGTTTGAGTCATGGATAAGAAGAAAGCACTGTTGCAGGTTGAAGATTTGAGAACCTATTTTCACACAGAGGATGGAATCGTGAAAGCCGTCGATGGAGTGACGTTCGAGGTCTTTCCCGGAGAGACGCTTGGAATCGTCGGCGAATCTGGTTGCGGAAAGAGTGTCACCTCTCTTTCGATAATGAGACTTCTTGATGAGAAGGGGGAAATTGCAGGCGGTAAGATAATCTTCGACGACCAAGATGTAATGGCGATTCCGGAATCCAAGATGATGAAGATCAGGGGAAACGATATGGCTATGATTTTTCAGGAACCCATGACGGCTCTGAATCCGGTTTTCACGATAGGATTCCAGATAATGGAAGCTATCTTGCTTCATCAGGATGTTGACGAAAAGAAGGCCCGGAAAATGGCAATAGATATGCTTAAGAAGGTTGGAATTCCCGAACCTGAAAAGCGGATCGATGAATATCCCCACGAACTCTCTGGAGGGATGCGCCAAAGAGCTATGATAGCGATGTCTCTATCCTGTAATCCCAAACTGCTTTTCGCAGATGAGCCCACGACTGCTCTTGACGTGACTATTCAGGCGCAGATACTTGAGCTCATGAAGTCTCTTCAGGATCAGTATGGTATGGCTCTAGTAATGATTACTCATGACCTGGGAGTCATTGCAGAGATGGCCCAGAGAGTCGTAGTGATGTACGCCGGAAAGGTTGTTGAATATGCCGACGTTCATACCCTATTCAAAAATCCAAGGCATCCATACACCTGGGGGCTAATGAATGCGATTCCCAAGCTGGATGAAGATAAAGAGGTTCTCTATAACATTCCCGGTGTCGTTCCTGACCCTCTTGATTTCCCAGACGGATGCAGGTTCAATACGAGATGCCCTCTCGCTACCGATAAGTGCCGAAAGGAAGAGCCGCCACTGGTAGAGATAGAAAACGAACACACTGCTGCCTGCTGGCATATCGATAAGCTTATTGAAACTATCAAGGTATCTAGGGCAGGTGAGACTGCATGAGTAAATCCAGCGAAAGCAAACTGCTTCTCAGATCAGACAGACTAATAAAATATTTCCCAGTAAAAGCAGGAGTCTTCAGAAGAGTTGTTGATCAGGTGAAGGCCGTGGATGACGTCAGTTTCAATGTATATGAGAAGGAGACACTTGGGCTAGTCGGAGAGTCAGGTTGTGGAAAGACAACTGCCGGGATGACTGTTCTAAGATTATATGAGCCGACCTCGGGAAGAATAATCGTTGGAGACGAAGATACGACGCATTTCTTCATGCCGGCTTTGAAGGCAAGAAAGTACCTGAAAAGTACGTATATTGATAAATTCGTCGATTTGAAAGCAAAGGCAGGGACGGTTGAGGGCGCCCTTAACTCTATTGAAGATGAGTTCGATAAGAGTATGGCTGAGAAGTATTTCAAAGAATTCAATGAAGACAGGAGTGAGTTCATCAAGAGTCTTCTGGGAAATAGAGAAGAGAAGAGGAAGGCTTTTAGAAGAGATGCTCAGATTATCTTCCAGGATCCCTTTTCTTCGCTTAATCCAAGAATGAGGGTTAAGAACATAATCGGCGAGGGAGCAAGAATTCATGGTCTTGCAACTGGCCGTGACGTTCTGGACAAAGTCGCCGATATTATGACAAAAGTCGGTCTGTCAAAGGATCATATGTCGAGGTTCCCTCATGAGTTCAGCGGCGGGCAGCGACAGAGGATAGGAGTTGCCAGAGCGCTAATTCTGAATCCAAAGCTTATTGTATGCGACGAGGCCGTCTCCGCGCTTGACGTTTCGATTCAAGCCCAGATTCTAAATCTTCTAAGTGATCTTCAAAAGGAGTTCGGACTTACATACCTGTTTATTGCACACGATCTTGGAGTCGTGAAGCATGTAAGCAAGCGCGTTGCCGTTATGTACCTCGGAAAGATAGCCGAGCTATCAGACAAGAAGAAATTATTCGATAACCCTCTCCATCCGTACACGGTCTCTTTGATGTCTGCAATTCCCGAGGCTAACCCTGAAAAGAAGAAACAAAGAATACTTCTCGAAGGGGACGTTCCCAGCCCAATAAATCCACCCTCTGGCTGTAGATTCCATCCGAGATGTCCGATAGCGAAGGACGTTTGCTCAAAGGAAGAACCCAAGCTTCAGGACGTAGGTGGAGGGCATTTCGTGTCCTGTTTCTTCCCTGGAGAACTGAAGAGAGGTTTATGATCTATACCATTCCGCCGATGCCGTTGATGATTATCTGGATATCGGCGGGATGTTTCTTCTGAATCTTTTCTAGGAACCCATAGCTTCCATCTATAGGCATCTTCACCACTAATTTCATTCTATAAGAATTCTTCAGCTTGGAGAGAAGAGGAGCGAGGGGTCCGAAGACTTCTAGAGAACTGACTCCTGACTCTTGTATCTCTTTTAAAACCCATTCTGCCAGTTCTCCGCTTTCATCCTCTGAATTTCCATAACAGACAATCTCGGCGATTCTACTGAATGGCGGGTTGTTCAGTTTCTTTCGAAGTGTGATTTCGCCTTCATAGAAGGACTCGTAGTCTCTTTCACAGGCTGCTCTCATAATTCTGTTGTTTGGATTGAAAGTTTGAATGAACGCTTTTCCTACACTTGCCCGGCCTGAGCGCCCACTAACCTGCGCGATATGCTGAAAGGCGGTCTCGGAACTGTCATAACTGGGGAAGCTCATCAGCCTGTCCGCATCGACGATAAGAACCATCTCAACATCCGGAAAGTCAAGACCCTTCGTAATCATCTTTGTTCCAACAATTACCTGGCAGTTTTTTCTGGAGATCTCAAGCAAGGCCTTTTCATACGCAATCGGGTTGTCGATCGTCTCTCTATCCATCCTCATGATTTTCGTGGACGGAAAGAACTTTTGAAGATCGTGTTCCACTCTCTCCGTTCCAAAGCCCCTTGCAGAGAGAGTCATAGATCCGCATTCTGGGCAGACTTTTGGGATCGCGCTCCTGTGACCGCAGTAATGGCACTTAAGCAAATTATCGTTTCTGTGAAAAGTCATGGATACCGAGCAGTGAGGACAGGTGATAGTCTTTCCACATGTGTAGCAAACGACGTAATTTGAATAACCTTTCCTATGCACAAAAACGAATACCTGTTTTCCTTCCGAGACAGTCCGCTTTATCTCTTCAAGTGCTTGTTTGCTTATTATGGGATTTTTCTCATCTCTCATGTCGATTACTCTAATCGTTGGGAATGAGCCGACAGGTCTTTCGGTAAGAGATAATAAGGAAACCCTGCCTGATTCGGTAAGATGGTAGTGATCAACTCTTGGAGTCGCAGATCCTAGAATCACAGGTATGTTCCCCAGTTCTGCTTTGCGGATTGCAACCTGAACCCCGTCGTAGAAAGGCACACTCTGCTGATAGAAACTCGAGTCATGCTCCTCGTCTACGATTATTAGACCTGTATTCTTCATTGGTACCCAAAGCGAGCTCCTCGTACCAACCAGGATGTCTACATTCCCTTCAACTGAATCGAGCCAGATCATCTGGCGCTGTGCTCGGGTCATGTAACTGTGGTACTGTCTAACATCTCTTCCCGGAAAGGCTCCCCTGATCCTTGCGAGGAGTTGCGGAGTCAACGACACTTCGGGGACAAGATACAGTATTTGCCGGCCTCTGTTTAGCCAGTATTCCATAACCTTGAAGTAAACCTCTGTCTTTCCGGTGCCTGTCAACCCGTGGAGAAGAAAGGACTTTGAGTCGCTTTCCATTATCTCTCTGTATACCTCTTTCTGGCTGACACTTAGCTCATCGACGGCAGGAATTACCCAGTGGGAGTCGTCTTCCTCAATTTCCTCTACCAAAAGAATTCCTTTTGAGATCAACGTATCAATCGGACTTCGACTTCTGAGCTTAAGTTTCTTTTCCAGCTCGGTTATCTCTTCCGATTCAACTGAAAGCAGATAATCAACTACGATCTGCCATAGCGGCGTGAGCTCCTCTTCTAGAATCCCTGTCTTCTTTGCAAGCGACACTCGCTTTGTCTTTCGCTTCTTCGGAGTCTTCCGGTCAAAGCTATGCATGATCTTCACTTTTCTAGAGGCGAGAAGTTTTTTGAGATAGTCTTCGCCAAACTTCGTGATGAATTTATCCTTTTGAGTAGGTGGAAATCCAAGCTCGTCTGAAAAGGCAACAACGTAATCATCGATTGAAAGCAGCTTGCCCGGCGGAAAGAACAAATCGAATACTTTGCCTGGGGGTGCCAAATACTCTCTCATAACAAACTTTGCGAGTTCGAGATCCTCTTGTGAAAGAAAGGAACGATCATCGACTTTCTTGTTCACACTCTTGATCTTGAAGTGTCCTCTTTTTTCTTCCAGCGATACTACATAACCTATGGCATTTCGCCCGGCGAAATTCACTTCGACCCTCTCACCAGGCTTTACAGGTTCATCAGTTTCGTAAGTGTATGTATCGTATAGAGGCGAATTTGAGATCGCGACCCGGATTAGCATTGGCTACCGCTCCTGTCTGTGGTAAACAATTTGTGATAATAGATCAGAGCCTCTTGCTCTGCTTTCGGGATACTTGTAGAGACTTGAGTAAAATCTTACGGCTGTGAAATCCCTCTTCAGCTGTGCCTCAAGCAAGTCAACATCTATCTTCATTTCATCTTTGAGAGATTTGTCTACTACTTTTCTCCATAAAGAAGCCGTGGTTATGAATGGGATATTCGTTGAGTGCTTGATGTTCGAAAGATGAGTTCTTCCCTTTTCATTGAAGCCCAGTATCCGAATGTATTGAGGGCCGAGTTCGTTGCTTCTTCTTATTAGGTCATCGGTGAACTTGAAGATGGGATAGTACATAAGCCGTCTGATTCTAGATAAGGTGAACCGCTTCGATTTGACGCAGTGCAGAAACCCTTCAAGACTACCTTCTATGGAACATTCTTGAAATCTCGCGTCTAGACCTTCGACGAACCCATAATATCGGCAATAATCCTCTCTTGATAAGAGCCTAAAGAAGGAAATAAAAAAGGATTCAACATCTTCTTTGAAGACGGGACCTCTTCCGCACCTGATTTCTTGAAGGATTATATCAAGGGATTCCTTTGGCATTGTTTGAGAAGCGCTCTCGATATTGCCATTTTGAATCAGCCTTCTGATTGCCGTTGCGGAAGAAAATTCTCCACGATGCTCTTCATCAGTATAAGAAGCGCCGACTCTTCTCATTGAGTGGGGAATCATCTTGCTCTTTATCTCTTGAATCGCTCTCAAGTATTCCACACCCAGGATGTTGTTGGATGAACCTATCTCTTCAATTCGGTGTGAAAGAGCCGCATTTTCAGTATGTATGAAGTCTCTCAGAGCATACTTTCTGGCATTAGGAAATGAATGACCTGTCTTAAGATGTTTCTTCAAAAGATCCTGATAGTGTTCGGGTTCTTTGATCAGAACTTTGGACACGGCCTTCATGAGGTCTATATCGTCTGTCTCACTCCCAAAAACGACATCTGTTACTCCCACATGGTCAAGCGTCCATATTGATCCCGTTGCGAACCCTCCGGCGTCCTGCAAGGAATACACTACCGGCAATTCGAGAACCAGGTCGACACCTTGCTCTAGAGCAGCTTTTGCCCTTGCAAACTTCTCGACAATTGCAGGCTCTCCTCGCTGAACAAAATTGCCGCTCATAACCGCAACGGTGACATCCGGGTTCACAATCTCTTTCGAATGTGAAAGATGATAAAAATGCCCATTATGAAAGGGATTGTATTCCACAACGAGACCAAGCACCTTCATTTACGGACCTCCAATTTGAAGAACATATCGCGTTGCTATTCTTATTATCGATAACACAACCCGTTACTTTGGAGCCATTATCACAAGCTCAAGCCAGATATCTTCGGTGGAAAAGGGCGTCTTTGGATCAGATCATAATCAATTTAGAGGTGAAAAGGTAGAGGTCCGAAGATCAAGATTAAACGCAACGCCAGGTCAGGCTGAACTTGATCAAACATCTTGCCCCTGCTTTTTTCCTCTCGAGTGTATATTCACTACCTATTCTGCTATTGATTCAGTCATGTCAAAAAGCCTGTCAACCGCCCTTCAAAAGAGCCGCTACACGCTGTATTTAACCGTCCTTCGATAAGAGTCGCTCAACGCTTGAGAGAACAAGCTGCTCGCTGAAGACCACGCTGTCCGTCACAGGTCGCCGTTCTCTGAGAAGACCGGTTAGAAATATCCCGTCGGCGATGAAGCCATCG
>NZ_DJHG01000116.1:0-17495 GCF_002432955.1 Mesotoga sp. UBA5825
TTCAGATTTATCGAATCAGTTAGCATGAGACTTTGGGGTATCTTCGGTCAGCTTTATTGAATTCACATGTCTCATCGCTAAGAGAGACGACGAATCACTTAGTGATCGTTGCTTATCGTGCNNAAGAGAGAAGCATACTTAGCCATGCTCTTTCCCGCAAACAGCATATTCCAACAGACCTACCTCTCTCAGCTTGTATTGTTTTTCTTGTCACAAGTCGAATAGAATTCAAGTAAGAAGAATCCAGCGCTGAAAGTAGCTTTTCTATACATATTGTTCGGAATCCTATGGATACTGTTGTCGGATATGGTTGTAGACTGGATGTTCGTTGAGAGAAGCACCTCAACGCACGCACAGACTTACAAGGGCTGGGCCTTCGTCCTTTTCAGCGGTCTTCTATTCTACTTTCTCATTTACCGTGAGTTCAAAGGGAAAAACGACACTCAACTCGAACTGGCAAAACAGGAAGACTTTTCCGATGCAGTCCTCGACACGGCAGGAGTTTTCGTTGCGGTCTTTGATAGCGAAGAAAGGATAGTCTTCACAAACGAGGCGCTCGAGGAGACTCTTGCACTCAAATCGAAAGAAATCTCGGGAAAAGCGTGTTCCGAGGTTTTCGCGAACCCTGATTTAGCATACTGGGTAAAAAATACCTCAAGCAAGATAGCTGATGACGAGGTGGAGAACTTCTACGAAGCTGATTTGGAGACATTATCGTCAACTCTTCACATTCGATGGGCGCTGAGTAACCTAACGAGCTGGAAGGAGGAGCATGATTACTTCGTTCTGACAGGTGTAGACATAACCCAGCTAGTAGAGTCCGAAAGAAGCGCAATGCACAAGCTGGCAAATATTCGTGCACTGCACGAAATAGAAATGGCGGTCAGCTATCACTTTGAACTTGAAAAGATGTTGGATGTCTTTCTTGAAAGACTGATTTCAAGAATTAGCGTAGACGGGCCGACGTCTTCTTAATTGATGAAGACCGTAAGGTTCTAAGATATGCTCACGGAATGGGAGTCATCATTGAAGAAATGAACTTCAGAGAGCTTCCATTAGAAGGAACTATTCCCGGCAGTGTTGCTTTGTCCAGAAAACCGTATTTTGGCCCCCTGAACACTCCTGGAAATCTTGAGTGCCCAAGACTCGAAATGATCGAGGAAATGAAGGTGAAGGGTTATCATGCCGTGCCTCTAGAGACAAGAGGGAGGGTCCTGGGAGTTCTTGAAGTGTTTGACAGAAAGGAAGTCCATAGGGACAGGAATGGAATGACTTTCTGCAGACACTTGCCGGGCAGGCTTCGCTCGCAATAGACGTTACCTTGATGATGGAGAGTCTTAGAGAAAGCAATAGAATGATAGCAAAGGCCTACGATCAGACACTTGAAGTCCTTGCTAGATCTCTTGAAATGAGAGAAATGGACACCGAAGAACACTCACGAAGAGTGATCTCACGATTACTCTTGCCAGAAAGATGGGATCACCAGAAGAAGATTTGGGGAACATCTACCGCGGTGCCCTACTTCACGATATTGGCAAGATTTCGATTCCGGACAGCGTGTTGTTGAAGAAGGGACCTCTCACCGAAGATGAATGGAAGATAATTAGAACCCATCCTGCAACCGCATATGAAGCGCTGTCAAAGGTCGAGTACCTTCGTCCTTCGCTGGATATTCCTTATTGTCATCACGAGCGCTGGAACGGCAGCGGCTATCCTCGAGGACTTAAAGGAGAAGAGATACCGCTGGCCGCCAGAATATTCGCCGTTGTTGATGTATACGATGCGCTGATTTCCGATAGACCTTACCGGAAGGCCTGGAGCAAAGAAGAAACGATCAAGTATCTTCTCAAGAACTCCGGCACGTTGTTCGACAAAAGAGTCGTCAAAGGATTCCTTGAGATACTGAGAAGCGACTCTTAATCTCTACCTATACTTCAGACCTACCGTCACTCTTGACCTTCGCCCCCACAGTTACACCTAAAAGTAGCGATAGCTACCGTGTCCCACTCGAGTGTTATCGTTATGTTCTGCACCAGGTAAGTTGTGCCATCAACAAGCCATTCTTCAAAGTGATAACCAGAAGCAGGTGTTGCACTTAGATCGACAGAAGATCCTTTATCATATTCATACATCCCTTCCGGCGGGCTTACTGTCCCTCTTCCGGACTTGTAGATCTCTAGAATCACCTTCTCAGCCTTTTTCACAAAGGAGGCTGAGACGGATTTGTTGCTATCCATGACAATTGTGACGTTCGCGACATTTGAGAAATTCACTCCATCCACATGCCACGACTCAAACTCCCATCCTTCTTCGGGAGTTGCCGTTAAGGAGACAAGGGTTCCTTCAATGTATGTGTGATTCCCAACCGGAGGACTCACAGAGCCCTGCCCGGAGGGTTCCATCATCGTCAAGGTAAAGACTACAGGTGGCTCTTCGACAAAGAAGGCTCTTGCCGTCTTGTTTGCGTCCATAGTTACTTTGTGTTCCGGATTGCCTGTAACAACTACCCCATCGATCTGCCAGTAATCAAATTCCCAACCATTTGCAGGCGAAGCAACTAGCATAACTTCAGTGCCTTCCTCATAAACATGTGAACCGACTGGAGGCTCAACACTTCCACTTCCTGAAGTCTGGAGCATTGTAAGTGTGTAGGTCTTCCTGACAAAAACTGCCTTTACATTCCTATCTGTATTCATTGTGAGGTAGGCTTCCTGGTCGCCGGAATATAATGCGCCCTCAACCAACCAGTGGTCAAACAACCAGCCTTCAGAGGGGGTTGCCTTAAGAGTAACGACTGTCCCAGCATTATACTCGTGATCTCCTTCTAGAGGCTGAATCTCACCCTGCCCAATGGGTTCGAGCATATATAGTGTCACCGAAGCTACAGGCTCTTCGTTGAAGAACGCCTTCACAGTCTTATCATTGTCCATCGTCAGAGTCGTAGATTCCGCGCTCGAGTAGAAGGCTCCATTCACCTGCCAGCGATCGAATTCCCAACCTTTGGTTGGAGTAGCCGATAGGTCTACAACAGCTCCATACTCAAAGGAAAGCATGCCAGGATCCGGATCAACATCACCCTGTCCAGAGGGCTCAAGCATCGTCAGGGTTACAGGTTTCCTCACGAAAAAGGCTTTGACCACCTTTTCGGAGTCCATCTTAAGAGTCGTTGCTTCCTCGCTTGAATAGAACCCTCCATCTACTTCCCATCGATCGAAATCCCAGTTATCTCCGGGAGTTGCCTCGATGCTCACAACAGTACCAGTAAGGTAATTGTGAACCCCAGGAAGGGGCTGAACCTCCCCACCGTTTTCTGGTTCAAGCATAGTGAGAGTAACGGTTTTGAAGATACACCCTGTAGCCAGAAAGACGACAGCAAATACTGTCAATAGAACCACCGCTATTCGCATCATGAATCCTCCCCTACATTCAATACTCGTTGTAACTTCCTCCAAAATACGTGAACCACATATCTTCTAGTCTTCTTACACGTAATTATATTCCTCATGGATTGTGAAAAAAATCATTATTAAGACTCTGCGGAGAGTTGACGGTAACTGAAGCAGATTCCCGTAGCTTCACGTACTTGTCAAATTAGGCTTATGGATTGTGGAGAGAGTAGACGCTGTTCATTCATCAATCGCGAACGCGTCTCTTATGCAAACGATTTTTCTTCACGCTTCAATTACTGTCAGAGGTGCAATTGTGTGCTGCCAGATTTGCGCTTGGATTTTTATCAATGGTAGAGTATCTACTTAGAATATGAAGAAACTTCAGTTCACTTCAAATAGAGAACGGGAATCTTGGATGTTGTGACTCAGGTATTCTCAGAAGACGAGAAAGCAGATGCTGGACAACGCCAACGAATCCTGATTCTGCATTCACAGCCACAGACATTGCATACCGAACTGACTTCTGAAGAACGGCAAGAAAAGCATCTGAAGGAAGATGGTTGTAAGACGCGCGCCGGGTCATTGAGAACTGATAGTTGGATTCTTAATCAACAATGTGTCTATCAAAACAAGTCTATACAAGCTACTTGGCATTACATCTGTGATCCGTGCCCTAGCGCAAAAGAGATTCTCTCCACAACTTCTTTCAAGAGATTGGAATACTCAAACATCACTTTCTCTCCCATCCTGAAAATCGGACCGGATATGCTTATTGATGCAACGACCTCACCCGATGAATCAAAAACAGGAGCCCCAACACATGCAACTCCTTCTTCGTTTTCTCCTTTGTCAAACGCCGTTCCTCTCAATCTAATTGTCTCCAATTCCTCCCTAAGAGTATTCTTGTCTGTTATGGTTCTTGAAGTCTGAGGGACAAGATCAAGAGCCTTTATCATCTCTTCACGATCGGCATCAGGAAGAAACGCCAAAATCGCTTTACCGACTGCGGTGCAGTAAAGAGGGGCTCGTTTTCCTATCAAAAGCTTCGTGTGCAGTGACCTTGAACTTTCAAATCCTTCAATGGAGACGACTTCATTCCCGTCAAGTATACCCATGTGTATCGTTTCACCCGTCTTCAAATGGAGCTTCTCCATCTCAGTAAATGCCACATCTTTAAGTCTCATAGAGGAAAGATAGAGACTCCCCAGTTCAAAGAGCTTGATTCCTATTCTGTATGTAGACGTGAGGGTATCCTTCTCAAGCATATGTTCTTTGCAGAGAGCTTCCGCAATTCTATACACGGTGGCCTTTGGAAGACCGCTTTTTTTCGTCAAATCGTCTAGGCTAAGCTTTGATTTCTCAAGACTAAATGAATTTACGATCCTTACTATCCTTTCAACACTCTGCATTCAAAAGCCTCAATCATGACCTAATGAGCATACCCCAGTAATCTTGGCAGCCACAAAACAAAATCGGCCCAGTAAGTAATTATTACTAGTCCCATTACTTCTATCGGTATCCAGTATTTTAGCATTTCCTTAAAAACCTTGCCGACGGGAGTCTTGCTAATCGCGCTTGTAATGAAGCCTGTCTGTCCATAGGGAGGTGTGTCAAGTGCGAGCATAAGATTGAAAGTGGTCACGATTCCGAAGTGAACGGGATCTATTCCCACTGCCCTCACGAGCGGAAAGACTATTGGTATTACAACCAGCTGTATAACGGACACATCAAAGAACATTCCAAGTATGAAGAAAAGAACGTTCACACTTAAAAGCAGTACCCATGCACTGGAAAGAAGTCCCATATCCATGAAAGCGTTCGTCAGCAATAGAGGTATCTCTTCTCTTGCAAGCACATATTTCACAACGAAGGCACCGGCAATCATGAAGCTTATCGCACCTACATTATAAACAGTTTTGAGCATTATCTTTCTCAGCTTCTTGACTCCAAGCGTACGATAGATGAAGATGCTTACAAGTATAGAATATGCAGCGAGAACGGCCGCGGATTCAGTTGGAGTGAATATTCCTCCGTAGATACCGGCCAGGAGAATGATCGGAGCCATCAGGGCAGGAAAGGATCTAATGAAGCTCTTCGCAACTACTTTAAGCGGATATCTCTTTCCTACCGGATAGTTTCTCTTCTTCGAAAGATAGAAGGCCATCCCAGCTTCAAGAAAGCCAAGAAGAAGCCCAGGTATTATTCCTGCAAGAAACAGATATCCCAGAGAGGTTCCTGTCAGCATGGCATAGATTACCATCGGAATACTGGGAGGAATGAGAGGAGAAATAGTTGCCGAAGCGCATGTAACAGCGCAGGCAAAAGCTCCATCATAACCATTNNAATGAGGGGAGAAATAGTTGCCGAAGCACACGTAACCGCACAGGCAAAAGGGCCGTCATAACCGTCGTCCATCATTGCCTTTATCTCTATTGTTCCAAGACCCGAAACATCAGCTATTTCCGATCCGCTCATTCCCGCAAAAATAATACTGGCACCGATGTTCGCGTATGCAAGTCCACCCCTTACACCTCCCAAGAGCTGCTTCAAGAAACCGAAAAGCCGGTCGGTTATCTCGGTATCGTTCATTACGTTTGCAGCAAATATAAACATTGGAACTGCCAACAAGACATCCTGAGCTCTCAATTCTATTGCCATTATGTCGAGGAAGATTCCCAGGTCCATTCCCGAAGTGATGAAGTATGCAAAGCCCCCCATGATCATTCCAAACGCTATCGGATAACCCAGGGCGAAGGCAGCACCGAATACTATGAAAAAGAGTATCAATCCCATGGTTCAACCTCCTTGGGAACGATTCTTCCGGAGAAGAGTTCTATGAAGCTCTTCACTATCCAGATTACGTTGTGAATGAAAGTCAAGACCATGAAAATGGGGAAACACATGAAGAGATAAGTCCAGGGAATCCTTAAGACTTCGGACTTGATGATCTTATAGAAAAGAACATCGCCGAGCACAGGTCCCAGTGTTACTAAAAGCACAATGCAAAAGAAGAGATCGAACGCTATCTGTAGAATCAGCTGCACCTTTCTGGGAAGCTTGACGAATATAATGTCGAATTTAATATGTGCATCGAATTTCCTAGCGTACGGTGCACCGAGGAATATAGTCCATATGAAGCTATATTGGGCAACCTCGAATAGTTCGGGTGAAGGAGTCCTGAATACATATCTCAGAACAACCTGCAGGAAGATACTTAAAAAAAGCAATCCCAGGAAGATTATCCCTCCCCAAGACTCTATTAGATTCAGTGCAATTTGAACCGACCTAAACAATACTCCAAAGAACCTCTTCATGATCGTCCTCCACAAAGAGTAGCTTGGGCCGGGATTACCCAGTCCAAGCTACTTCTTCTTGCTTCAGCTAGTCGGAAGGATAAGACTGGATTGCTTCATACATTCCTGCGCCCCAGGCTTTGTCGAACTTATCTTGTGAATAGAACTCTCTCGCGTATTTCATGAAGGCTTCTTTGTCGGGAACTATTATCTCCATTTTGTATTCGTCGACAAATTGCTTAAGAAGCTTCGATTCTTGTTCCAGAACCAGGTAGTTCATGTAGAAACGTGCTACTTCAAGAGCTTTGATAATGTAGGTCCTGTATTCTGCCGGCAGAGATTGCCAGAACTTTTCATTGATTACTGGATTTATCATTCCAATTGAGTGATCCGTAAGAATTATGTACTTAGTGACCTCAACGAACATGGCCGAAAGATCAGTTGGAAGAGGATTGTCTTGGCCGTCGATAGTGCCCAGCTTGAGCGCAAGATAAACTTCTCCAAAACCCATTGGAGTTGGATTGCTCCCGATTGCACGTCCCATGTCCATGAATGCTTCGTTGTTGGGCATCCTGATCTTCATACCTTTGAGATCTTCCGGCTTGTAAACGGGACCTGCCTTTTCGGTTGTGTTGAGCTGCCTCATACCGAGATACCATGTATCCAAAACCCTCATGCCGGTCTTCGAAGCCAACTCATCAAACCAACCTTTAACCAGAGGACTGTTCATAACCGAATACATGTGATCGAGGTCCTTGAAGATATAGGCGGCATTCAGAACCCCCATCTTAGGCATGTTTCCGAGATCCGCAAACCATGATGGAGCTCCATCGCCTGCCATCTCAAGATCACCCCTCATCACAGCAAGCAACGATGTCTGCTGGTCACCAAGTTGTCCTGAATGGAAGACTTTCACGTCTATCTTGCCTCCACTCAAGTCTCCTACGATCTCTGCAAATTTGTTCATGGCCAGAACTTGAGGCTGAGTTGGCGAGGCTACCGTGTTGAACCGTATAGTATAAGTCTCCTCAACGGCAAAACAAATGCTAACTAACAGCAGAACAAGACCCACGATTAATCCCTTTTTCATCGCTAAACCCCCTTTCGGTTTTTTGGTTCTTGAAGCTCAAGAAATTTTCCCGAACTTTCTGAGAGTATCTTTCAGCACTGCCACTTCGTCTTCTTCAATTTCCATGAGTGGCGGTCTTACTCTCGCGACATCCAGTCCCGAGTGGAGCGCGAAGGCCTTTTTTACTGCCGGCAACGGGTTTGTAAGCCGCCTATTTCTACCAAAGAAAGCGCTAAAAAGCTCGTAAAGCTCCTTGAAGCTACTTGTCGCTTTGGTGGCATCACCAGAGAGGAACTCGTCTATCAAGTTCCTCATCATGTCCCCAATTACGTGCGAACCTCCGCTTATAACGCCTATTCCACCCTGACTCATGACCGAGAGAACCATTAGGTCGTCTCCCGAATAAACCACTATCTTCCCCTTTGTTGCCTTCAGGAAGGCAGAGGTCTGCAACGGATTAATTCCGGCCTCATCTTTGACGGCAACGATATTCTCAAACTCAGTTAGCTTGGCCAGAGTCGCCGGATCAATATTCGAAGCCGTGAAGAGCGGAATGTTATAGACCATAATCGGAAGATCGGTCTTCTTACATATCTGAGAGAAGTGATAGTAGATTCCTTCCTGAGTCGGGTGACAGTAATAGGGAACAACTACCATAGAAGCATCGTATCCTAATCTCGCCGCTTCTTTCGTAAGTTCTATTGTCTCGCAAGTGTTAGCCGTACCTGTTCCGGCTATCAATGGTACCCTGTCGCCAACTTCTTCTTTAACTTCTGCAAAGAGTCTTACCTTCTCCTCGAAGCTCATTGAGTAGAACTCGCCGTTTGTTCCGGCTATAACAAGAGAATCACAGTACTTCTTTCCAATCAAATAGCTGGCTATCCTCCTTGTCATCGAATAGTCGATCGAATAATCAGCTGCAAACGCGGTACTCATTGGTATGAGTATCCTCCCAAACTTGCCAACAACGTCCATTAATATGCCTCCCCATATTTCATCTATTGAAACGTCATTTCTTTCATTGAAATTATACTACTTGCCAGTCGTTAATCGGAAGTCAATGAGATTCGACCTGAACCAAATGGAGGCAAAAACACGGAATTAACAGTTATGATGTTCGAAATTCTTCGGAAAGGGCGTTCTTTAGAATGTGAGCTTAGCCCCAATCAATAGCTATTGATCGGGGAACTCCGAGGAATTATCTATATAGCCAACGAATATCATGGAATTCATGAAAAGAAATCTCTACTCAGTCGATTTCCATCATCGAAGAATCTCTTGCTTTTGCTCTCTTAACGGATTCTAATAGATTACGAAGTCGGTTATCTCTGATTCAATTGAGATCTTCTAGTCAAAACAAAGTCAAGAATTGGATTTCTGAAGCTCATCAAGAAAAGTTTTAGGCAGAAGTTGAGCCGTTTCTTTGTCGATCATCCAGAAGAGTTTCCCATATTCAGGAGATACAAGACTTATTGGTAGATCACAATCATTTTGGACCAGAACCAACCTAGCGATCTCTGCCTTCGCCTTTCCGGAGGCCAGAACGAAAATGTGTCTGGCCTGATTTAGAGCCCGCAGACCAAGAGTAACCCTTTTGGATGGCCTTCCATCGTAGCTCACTTCACTGGTAAGTACGAGAGAATCACGGTCGATAATTTCAATCGAACCGGGAAAGAGAGACCCCGTGTGGCCGTCTTCTCCAAATCCCAATATTACAAGATCGAAATCTGTGGAATGTTTTCCAAAATAGTTAATCAGTTCTGTTTCGTATTGAGCCGCGGCAATCTCAGGGGATAATTCACCTTTGATTCTGTGAATGTTTTCCTGGGGAATCTCGATCCTTCTAAGTAGAAGCTCCTTCACGAGTCCGTAATTGCTTTCATCGTCATCGGGAGCAACGCACCTCTCGTCTACCCAGAAAAGGTCGACTTTTCGCCAGGGAATACCTTGTTTGTAAGGTTCTTCGGCAAGAATTTCATAAAGTCTTTCGGGCGTAGAACCTCCCGAAAGAGCTACTGAAAATCTCTCATGAACGGTTGTTCTGTTCTCGATTAGTTTTGCCAAAGTTTCGGCGGCCGCATGTGATAGCTGCTCAAAGTCTTCGAAGATGCTCAACTGCCTATTTGCCGCCGCCATCTTGCTCCTCTGGTAGTTCTCCATCCTCACCACAACAGCAAACAAACCACTCCCGGCCTTCCCTCGAAACGAGAAAACTGCTTTCTTCGGGACCCCAACTACCGGTTGCATAAGTGCACAACTTGATTTCTCCATTCTCTTGTCTTCTTATTATAGGGTCGATTATTCCCCAAGCTAACTCGATTTCATCAGATCTGGCGAACAATGATGCATCACCCTGCATTACATCTAAAAGGAGTCTCTCGTATGGATCAGGGAGGGTGTCATTACCGAATCCGCTGGAAAAACTGAAATCCATTTTGGCTGTTCTGGTCTTCATCGGACCACCAGGAATCTTTGCCTCGAAATACAGCTTCATTCCTTCGTCAGGTTGAATACAAAGAGATAGAATGTTCGGACTGACATCTTCGCCATTTCCGGATTGTCCAAAAAGCATATGAGGAACGCTCTTGAAATGGACGGAGATTTCCGAAACCTTTCTCTTCATTTTCTTGCCAGATCGAAGATAGAATGGGACTCCCTTCCATCTCCAATTATCCACATACATCCTAAGTGCAGCATATGTAGGCATTTTTGAATCCTTGGCAACTCCTTCTTCTTCAAGATAGCCATCATGCTGACCCAGAACGACGTCTGAACACTTGTTCATTGATCTCAGAACTTTGACCTTCTCATCCCTTAGAGCATCCGCCTCGAAAACTGCTGGCGGTTCCAAAGCCACTAAAGTCAGAAGCTGAAGCATGTGATTTTGAAACATATCTCTCAAAACCCCAGCGGTATCGTAATATCCTGCCCTGTGTTCTACTCCAATATCCTCAGCAACAGTTATCTGAACATGATCAATGTATTGACGATTCCATAATGGTTCAAATATCGAATTGGCAAAACGGAAAGCAAGTATATTCTGAACGGTCTCTTTTCCGAGAAAGTGGTCTATCCTGAAAATCTGGTCTTCCCTAAAAGACTCGTGAACGATCGAATTCAACTTTCTTGCGCTTTCAAGATCTCTTCCAAAAGGCTTCTCGATCACGACGCGGACTTCTCTTCCCTCAGATCCACTGAGACCCAATTTGCCCAAGTGTCTCAGTATGATCGAATGCATTTCGGGAGGAATAGAGAGGTAAAAAAGAAGATTTGATCTAGCCTGCTCGTTCTTCTCCAATTTGTCTATCCTTTTTTTCAGTTCACCGTATGTCTCTTCTTGATCATACTCGCCCTGCAAGTACTCGATCTTAGTTTCAAATCCCTTCCAGAGATTACAGATCTTTGGATCAGATCTGGAGTAATCCTGAACCCCAGAGAATAACCTATCTCTAAAGCCTTTATCCGATATCTTGCTCCTAGAAACGCCGATAACGTCGAATTTTTCAGGCAGCAGTCCTTCACAACCGAGGGAGTGAACAGCCGGAATCAGTTTTCGTTGTGTAAGATCACCGGAAGCTCCGAATACAATCATTATTGAATTCTCAGTCTTCGCCATCTCTACTCTCCAGTCTTGTTTGTTTTATTTCGTGGCCGCCAAACCTGTTTCTGATGGCTGCAAGGAGTTTTGCCGAATAATCCTCTTCAACGCGGCTCTCAATTCGCTTCTGTAGAGACAATGTAATTACCGGGGCGGGGACGTCGAGATCCATTGCCTCAACAACTGCCCAACGTCCTTCTCCAGAATCTGCAACCCATGGTTCTATGTTACGGAGATCCTGATCACCGGCTAGTATATCGCTAATCAACTCAAGAAGCCATGACCTGATCACGCTTCCGTGAAGCCATATATCGGTCACTTCCTTCAAATCGAAGTCAAATTCCTTCTTCGCTCTAAGAATCTCGAATCCTTCCGCATAGGCCTGCATCAACCCATACTCTATTCCGTTGTGGATCATCTTTGCGAAATGGCCGGCTCCCGCTTGTCCGACTCTTCCCCACCCTTTGTCTTGCTCAGGCGAAAGCGTTGTGAATAATGGCGTGAGGTTCTCTATGATCTCTCTTTCCCCTCCAATCATCATGCTGTAACCTTCTGTCAATCCCCAAGTTCCCCCGCTAGTGCCTACATCTACGAACTTGATTCCTCTTTCTGAAAGTCTCTCCGATCGCCTAACTGAGTCTTTATAATTACTGTTGCCTCCGTCAATGACGATATCTCCAGAATCTAGCAAGTCTTTAAGAGCATTTACGGTCGTTTCAGTTGGAACGCCTGCTGGAATCATCAACCAAAGAATCCGAACCGGCGTCAACTTTCCCACAAGCTCTTCCAGAGAAAAGGCCGGGTAAAGTCCTATCTCTTCAGCCAGAGCCTTTGTGATCTCCGAATTCAGATTATAGCCGATGACAGTATGTCCGCCGGCGACGAGTTTTCTGGCGATATTGCCTCCCATTTTGCCAAGTCCTACTATCCCTATCTCCATATGAGGCACCTCTTTCTAAAGAATTCCGATTCTCGGTTTGATGCTCCAAAGCTTCCAGCTTCAGAGATGTATCACTCCAGGTTATGCTTTGTCACTATCAGATTTCGCCCTTCTGTGGTCCTGAAAGCAGACCTCCTACACTCCCATTTTACCAATAGTGGGTTCTTTTCTTTCTTCGTAAACTCTTCAGACGGTTTTCAAGCCTAATCCGTTTTTTGTAGATACTCGATAAGGATTTTTGCAGCTCAGAATTCCTGAGGTTCCTAGACCACAAAAAATGTTTCATTCCCGCTACCAGAGATTTGACTTTCACAGTGTGAACAAATGACTGATTTTCCATAAATCTCATATATAATTCGATAAATCAACTTTCTTCCGAGCCCTGAACTCTCCACATAGACGCGCTTTTGCCAATAAGCTGATTTACCAATCGAGATATTTGGGGCGTTGTAAATGAAGAAGTATTCTCTCTTATTTCTTCTGGTATTGCTAATCTTTGTCACGGGTTGCGTTGGTCTTCTTCGAACAAATGCAATTAAGGGCACAGTTTTTGCAGACGAATATATTGAAAACGCATCGTGAAGGTCTTTGACCTAGACGGAAATCAGGTCATTGAAGGCGAGTTTGAAACCGACAATTATGGGAGGTTCTCGATACCCATACCCACGGGGCTGAAGTTTCCGGTAATAATTCTGGCGTCCTTCGATATTCCCGAAGAACAGGAAAGGACTGATGCCCCTGCCTCGGTTGTCGAAGAGTCGTTCTATTCGGAGCAAATACTCGTAAATCCAGTCACATCAGTTTTTACGGCCTACATGTTCAGAATGGAAACCAGCTATGCAGAGGCCATTAGTCAGGTCAGAGAAGCCCTAAACGTCCCCCCCTGAGGTGAATGTTTTGAGCCAGCTTCACCCTAAATTCGAGACCTCGTATTTCTCTATGAAAAGGCTCTCGGACTTCGTCCATGAAAACTTCGGCGGAGTTTATAGGGACTTCATAGAGGTAATTGTCGAGGCAATTGTCGGCGCCAAGTACAATTTCGGCGTTGGTGTAACTCTGGATATTGACATCTCAAGCATAGCCAAGGACCTTTTGAAAGGAATAACAACCGGTATAGTATCAAAGGGTGCCGTAAGTGCGATATCGTGGGTTATGAAAAGCCTGTTTGGACTCGGTGATCAAAGCGCAGAAATGATAAGCGAGATTCTCAACCAGGTTCAGGAGATAAACGACAAGCTGGACGTGATGTCTGCAAAGCTTGATACTATTGATGCCGAAATACAGAGCATTCTCACGAAGCTTGACAAGCAGTATTACGATTCGTATGTGAGAATGGTAGATCAGAACTACTTCACTCCGATCGAAACCTGCACCAACAAGTATATGTTCATTACAACTCTCGATGCAACGACTACCACAGATATCGCCATCCAGGAACTGATGTACGATATTCAGATCAGCAAATTGGATCAGGTAATGCTTAACATCAAGAAAGTTATCGTTGGAGGAACTGCTGACACGAGTTATATGTCTCTGTTAGAGATTTTCATTACCAACGCAATGAATGCCATTAGATCGGCCAAGCTGATCGATGGAACTACAGATACCGGTTTTGGATTCTCACAGAGATGTCCTGCCGATTCGCCTGTGTTTATAGAGTACGTTCAAGCTTACATAGGTCTTTTCAAAGCTCTCACAACCCGTCAACTCCTCGCTCTGAACCTTCTGGTTGAATATGAGCACAAGCAGGGGAGTAGCCTTTCGCAGCTGCACTTGCAGAACTACAACTCGTACACCGCAGAGGAAGTTGAAGTCTTCTGGCATTGGCTGGAGACATTCGTAACATACATTGTCGGTGGCGAAGGCCTTATGTTGAACCCTGCTTATGATGCTGACAAAGCCTGGTTCTACAACGAAGCAGACAACGCAGCCCTGAAGGCTATGGGATTGGATTCCGGGATAGTCGTGAGAGTTTTCTGGAATACCGAACCCATGTCGTTACCTACAACACTGCCCAGCTTCCAGAAAACTCTAGGGATTTTGCTCCCGGCATTCAACGTGTTCAGGAATTCCGCTTCCGGCATCAAACTCACTCTGGACAAACAGGATATTCAGCTCACCGCTATTGACGAAGCATTAGAAGCGAGTGATCCACTCGGCACATATCGTCTCTTAGGATATACATATCAAGATACAGAGCAGACAGTCGAGCCAGGGGTAGTGTTGAGAAGATATGTCTTTGAAAACCTTTCAGAAGGCAAATACACGATTTCCAGGAGCACCAACAACAATGTGGTTCAGACGCCTTACGCAATAACCCTTCTTGAGAATACTCATAAGAATATCTGCAATAATCTGTTTATCGCAGAGGAATACCTAGATGAAACGAAGTATGCTTTGAACATAGGCCCGGAGACCTCATATGTCCAATCTCTAGCAATATCGGCCTACGCTCCCTCATTGAGAGTCAACAATCTGCAGAGGGAGATCATATACGGAAGAAGCACTGACCCTACTGACCCGGATCATATAGGAGTCCTGAATGTCGCGCTCAACAGATATATGAAAATCGATGACGAGGCGTACTGGCAAAAAACCTGGATTCTCTTCATTCCTACATGGGATAGTTTTGGAGTCGATCTTGTGAAGGTCAACAGCACAAACAGAACAACCTCGGGGAGATATAGTTCGTGGTTGACATTAACAAACAAAGGTGACAAAGGAACTGGGGATTCCTGGGGGTGGTCGACGGGACCAGTCACAAAAGATCACGCGGTATGGTTGCGGGCCACAACGCAGCTAAGTGACATGTGTCTCGCTCCGTATAACCTTTCTAAGTACTACACAATTGATACAAAAGACGACAAGTACAAATACCCAAGTACGACTTACTGTCTGTATCTGAATCATGATACTGCTCAGTGGGACCTATTCTTCGAGCCTGCAGGGATCAATGTTCTGGGAACTCTGTTCGGCACAGACAAACTGTACTACGGAGAGATAGTAAGGCTTAGGCATGCTTCCAGTGGCAAGTACGTTTCGTATCATCAGGTTTATACCAGTTCCACCTCTTCCTACAACTGTGGCACTGTGAACGATACCGATAAATATCAAATCAACAATTGGTGGGTGATCTATAGATAGCATCTGAGAAGAATCAAAATGATAGTATTTTGGAATGAGAATCCTGATTCACAAGAGATTCTTTTCAGGATTATTTTAAACGCTCCGGTTAGGCAATTGTCAGCCTAGTCGCTTTTGGAGATAGGGGGTTGTATCTTGTGAGGAAAGTATTACTTTCGTGGTCAATGATTTTGATGCTCGTCTTATCAGCCTTTGCATTGCAGCAGAGCCTGACATTTGATCCTGACGAAGCGAAGGAATTGGCGAACGAGGCCTATGTTTTTGCATATCCTATGCTAGAAAACTACCGAACGATGTATGTTCAGGTAACGGAAAGAGGTGGATTCAACTCACTCAATCACGTTAAGAGCCTGTTCGGTCCCCATAGCAGACTCATAGTGCGCTCAAACAACGACACACTTTATTCGTCTGCGTGGCTTGATCTAAGAAGTGAGCCCGTTGTAGTGGAGATTCCGCCAGTACCCGATCGCTACTTTTCATTCCAGTTCATAGACATGTACACTCATAACTTTGCTTACGCAGGTACTAGGGTCACCGGCTCAGATCCATTGACAATAATGATTGCGGGACCCAACTGGGAAGGAGAAGTACCTTCAGATGTTGAGAAAGTGTTCGTTAGCGAGGGGAACTTTGTCTACTGTTTAGTTAGGACAGCCGTAAATAGCGAGCTACCGGGAGATCTTGAAGAAGTATTGAAGATACAGGAGAATTATGTTCTGAGACCTTTGAGTGATTTTGCTGGCGATGTCTCACCTCCTCTTCTAGACGATTTTCTTCTTCCTTTTGACCAAGAAGCTGCTGATTCTATCGGATTCATTGCATACTTCAATTTCCTGCTTGGGCAACTAGAGATTCATCCTTCAGAGAGAGACCTAATCTATGACTTCTCGAGAATAGGAATTGGTCCGGATTATCCGTTCGATCCGTCCAGCCTGACCGAACCGGTAAGAGAAGCAATTGATTCAGGAATCGCCGAAGCTCGTGACTCTATATACAATCCAGGTTCTGTTTTGGGAACGATCAGAAATGGATGGACAATGTCCGAACGAATCTTCGGCGATAGAGAGAGAATGCAGGGAATGTATCTTGTTAGGGCTGCCGCTGCTCACATAGGACTTTTCGGAAATGATCTCGAAGAGGCCTATTACCCTAGTTGCAGGGTTGACAGCGACGGAGATCTTCTGGATGCTTCGAGATTCAATTACACGCTTTCATTTTCAAAGGAAGAGATGCCTCCGGTTGATCCCAGGGGATTCTGGTCAATAACCATGTATGACATGGATCAGATGATGGTTTCAAATTCTCTGAACAGGTTTTCAATCGGAGACAGATCTGAGTTGATCTATGAAGAAGATGGATNNATAACTATGAGGATCTACATCCCTGCAGTTGCGGGACTCGATCCTCTATACTGTCCACCCGCAGTGAAGAAGTCTCGACTTACAGACTAGAGCTAGAGTTCCCTCTTTCTCTTCATCATTACCTGTAAGTCAGCGAGTTCAACGGCACTCATACGTTGACTATTCTCTATTGCGTGAATGCCGTGTTTAGTTCTTGATGAATCTGATCTTAAGTCCTCCCTTAAGGGTCACGCAGTGGCGGAGGGTGTCTCTGAAGGAAGGAGTGCAAGTTTGATAGAGAACAATGCCGAGAGCTCCTCTTCGAGAAAAGCCATATTCGAGACTACTGAGAGTAGGGAGAGAAAGCAGATCCTCATAATATCACTGCAGATGACAGAGCAAATGGGGAGAAGAATGGTATAGACTACGGTAATCGGTCTGTTTTTGCTTCTTGGCTTTTCACAGTGCTCAGCTTGCAGCGTTTCTTGATAAGCGGATCTTTCAGAAGCAAGCGGTCCCCCACCGCTCAAGCGGTGAGCTAAAATCAGGAGTGTAGGAGTTCATAATCCAGCTTAAGTGATGGCAATTCAAGAACAAAGGAACGAGATGATCGAACAATAAAGAAGATTGGTGGGCAATGATGAGCTCTTTCTCATATCGATAGTTGGCTTCATCGATTGATTTCACATTCCTTCCACCTATTGATTTCTATAATTGTTTTA
>NZ_DJHG01000116.1:17587-18370 GCF_002432955.1 Mesotoga sp. UBA5825
TATTGGTGTTGATCTTCGGGGTCGTCGCTACTGCAGCTCCAAATTTCGGAAACAGAGTAGATAAAGATATTCTGAAACTGCAGCGCCAGATTCAGATTGCAAATGTGCTAAACGCAGTTGAACTTTCTCCTGAGCAGCTTCAGGAGATTTACGATCTTGCGAAATCCACTCGCGAGGAACTCGAAGGCCTCAAAGAGAGGATTACTAATACTCTTGAGAGCACTCTCGAGGAGGCAATTTCAGGTGAAATTGCTCCTCTTCCAGAAAGAGAAGCTTTTGCGACTAGAATGCAATCCATAATGGAGAATTACCTAACAGGTTTAAAATCAATAATCTCTATCAAGCAGGGTGAAAATCTTGCCGAGTACTTGCAGCAACGGGTAGCTTCGAACCGCGTAGGCACAAGCAGAGTAAATGAAATGAGAGAAAGAATTGAGGAGAAGCTTCCCGATATAGCGGAACAGATGAGACATCGTCTGGAGAATCTCCCGCCCGAAGCTCAGNNAGCGATTGAAGAATCTTGATGTTCAGGAAAGAATGAAAGTTGTCAAAGAGCAAGTTTCTGAAAGAATTACCGACAGGAGACCTGAGACACTGCAGAATAATTTGCAGAACAGAATCACACCTCAAAGATTGGCCATGATTCTACTATCTGACGAGGCACTTGAAGTAATGGAGAAGATGTTAGCCAAGTAGTTGTCTTCGAAAACCGCTTACTTAAGCCGGAGAGTGAACTTGACTCCGGCTTCTTGCTTTCTTGCAAATGAATGAGAAGGATAACAG
>NZ_DJHG01000116.1:18429-35677 GCF_002432955.1 Mesotoga sp. UBA5825
AAAGGTATCGACCTCAAGCAAGAGATATTCTTCGGCTTGGACTATCATTGCAGTTCAATAATGTAAAGCTAATGAGTCTTCCGGTAATGATCCCTCTGTTCCTGAAATGCATCAATTGTACTGTTTTGTCTTTTATTTAGGAAGTAGGCGAACCATCTGATTTCGGTTCTGTTATTCGTCCGACCATAAGAGCTGGTCAACTGATTGCGATAAATTTCACCTTGTCTCTTCGCGAAAGTCTTTTCTTGCTCCAGAATACTCAAGACATAGTTGTTGACAACAACATTTTTCTCGGTAAAGATGGAATTCGTTTTCTTAGATAATCCCCTGCAGATAAACCTAACGAAACGCAGGCAGCTATAGTACATCTGAAGTATTCAATGGTTGAGGTAATAAAATATGATTAATAACTTGTCTGGTGAGTAGACAACAAATCAAGTTGAGGTAGGTCAATTGGCTATGAAAGCAAGAAGACGAACCGCGACAGATGTAGTAAACAAGCTCAAGAAAATGATAGTCCTCGAGGATCTAGAGAGACTTCCAGGGGAACTCGAACTTACTGAACGATTGGGCGTAAGTCGAACCGTTGTGCGTGAAGCACTCAGGGTTCTCGAATATGAAGGCATAACCAGAACCGTTCACGGAAGCGGAACTTTTGTTCTTAAGAGAACGAAGTTAAGAATTCAGTTCAATGTCAATTTTGAGATTGAGACAGACAGCGCAAGAGATATATTTGACTTGATAGAAGTCCGAAGCACTTTAGAGAAATCTGCGATAGCTCTCGCAATATCCAATTCAAGTCAGAGTGATATTGAAGAGTTTTCTCGCTGTATGGAAAAACTTCTAGAGGCTATAAGAGACAAGCATGACCTCGCAAATACAGACGCCGCCTTCCACAAGAAGATATTTGAGATCTCTCACAATCGATTCCTCAAGGAGGTTTTCGACGTGGTCTTTGATGGACTTGAGATCTTGTGGAAGTCGCCACTTGGATTGGATACTTTCGGAGATGCCGGACTGCCTCTTCATGAGGACCTCTATGAGGCAATAGCATCCAGAGATGTTAAGGGCGCACTGAGAGTCTACGATCAGATCATCGAGATTGACAAGAAGGACATAGTTGACCTAACTGGTTATGGTCGGGAACTGCTTCATAACTGCCAGGGAGTTGATAGGAGTGACTCATATGAAGATTGATGTACTGAAGATTCTTGAAAGAGATGACAAATGGTACTTAGGAGGGGGGAACAGGCTCCTATGGGCTCCTCCATTTCCGGTGTTTCTCGATAGTCCGGGAGCATGGGATTTTCTGAGTTACTTTGACATGAGAATTGATCCAGGTTATGCGATCAGCACAATGAAGAATGGAATCCCAATCGATTTCAAGTGCGTAGACAGGACATGGAACCCGGCGGTTCTTAAGAGCAGGTTTTCGGCTGAGAATATTGAGTTGATCGAAGAGAAAGCTTTGCTAGAAGAGGACTTTCTTCTCTCAAAAGTAACGCTCAAGAACATGGGCGAGGAACCGATCGAGTTGGATGTTGTGGTTTGGACAGCCCAGCAGTGCTCTGAGAGTGATCTAGAGACAGATATAACGCATGCAGAACCTGCGAAAAACGGAATTCTCTTCGGAAAGAAACTCATCAAACCAAACAGAAGACCAATCGAGTCAGAGGTGATGTTAGCACTTGAAGCCATGGAGAACTACAACATTACCTTTTCAGAGAGAACGGCCAACATCCCGAATTTCAGATTGACTCCATTCTACGAGAAACTTAGCAAGAAAGGGCTCTTGGCCGGAATCGTCAATAATGGCATTAACAGAAACGGACTACTCTACATGGGCGTTCACAGAAGAATCACTATCGATCCGATGGACGAGTCTGTATTTGTCTGTGGTCTTGGTGCCGCGCAAAGTGGAGAAGAGGTTATTGAGAGAGGAGAAAGGCTGCTCAGTATAGATCCTGTTAAAAAGAGCACGGAAACCTGGGAACGGTATTTTGCATCGTTGCCTCAGTTTCGCGTTAGTGATCCATTCATGCAGACATATTACTACTACAGGTGGTATGGACTAAAACTGTTCACAAGCGAGGTTAGCGAGTCATTTATGAAGCATCCGGCAATTGCCGAAGGCCTCGACTACTTCAGAGCACTGATCACTTACAGCGCACAATGCCATATCCTGGAAACTCGCTGGTCCAACAGTCCGAGTATTGGTCAAGGGAGTCTGCTGAACTTCTTGGAGAATCAGAAAGAAGATGGGGCGTTCGTAGGTCATATCTATGTTAACCAGATTCAGGAGAACGGTTTCTACCACGCCGACTGGGGGAGGGCGATTCGGGATCTACATAGTGTTCACCCAGATATTGATTTCATAAGCAGGATTTATGAACCACTAAAGAAGTATCTAGCCTACTTCGATTCATCTAGAGATCAGGAGAACTCCGGACTCTATGATGTAGTCGATCAGTTCGAGACAGGACAGGAGTTTATGAGCAGATACACTGCCGTTGATCCAATGTCTGATAGGTACGGCTGGACAAATAATATAAGGCTTAAAGGCGTAGATGCAACAGTCTATGTATACAACCTCAAGAAAGCGCTCTCCTGGATGGCGGGAATTCTCGGTCTTGATGAAGAAAGCAGCCGTTTCAAATTGAGCGCCGAGAAGACGAAGAAGGCCGTTCTTGAAACAATGTGGGATCCGGATTACGAAATCTTCTCAGATGTCAATCCAGCCAATTTCAAGAGAACGGGAGTGAAGGCAGCAGTATGCTTCTATCCCTATCTAACGGATATCGTAGATGAGTCTCACATTCCAGGTCTCAAGAAGCATCTGCTCAATCCAGCAGAGTTCTGGACCGAGTTCCCAGTACCAGCAACAAGTCTAGATGATCACTCCTTCAGTCAATGGGCCGAATGGAAAGGCAAAAGACACAACTGCCCCTGGAACGGAAGAGTATGGCCAATGACAAACAGCCATATCGTAGACGTTCTAGGAATATGTGCAAGAAGATTCAAAGACCCACTCCTTCGCGAAAAGACTGTTGAGATTATCGAGAAGTTCATCAAAATGATGTTCTTTGACGGTGATCCAAGAAGACCGAATTGCTTTGAACACTATAACCCTTTCAACGGAAGGCCGAGTATCTACAGAGGTGTCGATGATTACCAGCATTCATGGATAATCGATCTTCTGATCAGATACGTTGTAGGCATTGATATTTCTGAGAATGGAATCGAATTTGATCCATTTCCCTTCGACCTTGATTTCGAGATCGATAATCTGGAGGTTGCAGGAAGGCAAGTTAGAGTTGTTTCGAATAATGGCGCGGTTGAAGTTCAGCTTGGCGGGAAAACAACTGTAATCAATTAATCACCCGCATTCTAGCGGACAGGTAATCAAAATGGAGGTGGGAGTATGCAAAAGGCAAGATATCTGAAGGGTTCTCTTGTGATTGCTCTGATTTTGCTTTCTTCACTTGTACTGGGAGCAACCAAGCTCAGAGTCACGACCTGGGCAGGCGCTGAAGAAGCAGCTCTTGACGAAACAATCATTGCCGAATTCATGAGGCTGAATCCGGAGTATGAGGTAGTCTACGAACCGGTTCCAGGCGACTATTACCAGAAAATCCTGACCGACATCGGAGCGGGAACTCCACCCGATGTCATTCTGCTTGATGCCGAGATGATTCCTGCATTTGTCGAAGGCAACTACTTGACAGACATCAATCCTTTCATCAGCAGGCTGAGCAGAGAAGGTGCAAGCGGCACCAACTTGGACGAGTATTTCCCAGTACTTGTCGACATCTTCAGATCGGGTAGGAGTCTGTACGCCCTTCCAAAGGACACGAGCCCAATTGGTATATTCTACAACAAGAAGGTCTTTGATGAACTTGGCGTGCCTTATCCTCCTCAAGATGGCTGGACAATGGAAGAATTTGCAGAGACCGCTCGTCTCTTGAGCAAGGACACTACTGGTGATGGAAAGAACGACGTTTGGGGCTTTGCTTTCCCGTCATGGGTCGGTGTTGTTGTACCACTCCTTTGGGCAGGCGGCGGAGAGGTCTTCAGCCCGGACTTCACTCAGACATCTGGTTATCTCAACAGCGATCTGAACGTGAATAATTACGGCTTCTTCATCGACCTCCTCTCAAAGGGATATGCACCTTCTCCTCAAGAGGCTAGCTCTTTGGGCGGAACTTCTGCACTCTTCTATACAGGGAAAGTGGGGATGGTAATCACAGGTAGATGGTTCAACGTGTCAATCAGAGGTCAGATTGCGAAGGGGGCTGACCTGGTTGTTGGAGCTGCACCAATACCTTACGCAAGTCCTGAAAGCAGAGCAACTGTAACCTACGCTTCCGGTTGGGCGGTCCCTGTCAACGCTCCCGACAAAGCAGGCGCGACAAAGCTTGCTGCATTTCTCTCAAGCGAATTTGCTCAAACCAAACGTTGTTTAGAAGGCGGACTAGCAATATCTGCAATAAAGGACATCGCAGAGCTACAGGCAGCTCAGGACGAACTCGACGCAGCTTTCATCAAGATGCTTGATTTTGCAAGAGTCCCGGTTGGTTCTCAGACGAAATACTATAGACCGCAGTTCGAAGACACATGGGCAGAGGCATTTGACAGGATTAACGTAGGTGGAGAGACCGTCAAGCAGGCAATGGATTGGGCTGCAGCAACAATGGACACGTATATCGAAAAGGGTGAAAACTGATTTCTTCATCTGAGGGGCAGTCTGCACTGCCCCTCGTTTTCCGGGAGGGATGGCTTTGAGGCACTACAAGATCATTGTCGGGTTACTGGTGTTTGTTGGCCTTCTGATGATATCGGCATTTGCCATTTTGGGTTTCTATGCCAGAAATGGCCTCAATGACTTCTTGGTTGAGAGTGAGGCTTCTTTGCTAAGAAGCTTCAAACTCAACTACCAAAACCTGACGGCCTACATCGACCTGGAGATGGATCCTTTGATTGAGAGGCCAGAATTAGTCACTGCCGTACTCGAGAGTTTTTCAGATGACGTTGTCTTTGCTGGCTTGTTCGATTACTCAGGCAACCTGATTGATGACTTTGGTTATTTTGCGCCGGATAGTCTATCTTCCTCTCTGTTTTTCGAAAATCTCACCTTTTCGATTGGATATCCGAAGACTGAGCTCGTCGTTTATGGTGATGAAACATACATTCAGACTGGGATACGCCTACTTGACGACAATATCCTTCTGGTTGTTCTCGACAGATTTGACGATCTTCTCGACAAAGCAAGTGAAACGTATGAAAGAGATTTCGTCGTTTACTTCGGTGACGAAAATGATTTTGCTGTTCCCAGAGATTCGCCCAGAATAGAAGACGACTTGATTCGTAGTCTCTTCAGAAAAACGATAAACAGCCAAAGACCAGAATCTGCGGAGATCTCATTTGAAGGAAGCAAAGCGTTGATAAACGCAATTGCGATCTATGATTCCGACAACTGGGATGTAATTGGATTCTTCTCAACTCTCACAACCGATGCGGATTGGGCAGACAAATACACCTCTTTGTCGCTTTTTCTGTGGATCTCTGCTCTTGCTTCATTCGCTTTTGCCGTTCTCGTCTTGCTCTCATTCTACAAGAAGGCAGCATCCCACGCCGCTCTGAATAAGCGTACTCGTATGATATTTGGGCTGACAGCATATCTGCCTGCGATCGTACTGATCGCTTCATTCGCCTTCTTTGTCTTTGGTGAAGCTCTTGGAGGGATTAGCGAAGGCGTTGGGTTGAAGAGAGCAAACGCCTGGTTCAATGATGCTGATCATTTAGTATTGAAGGGGGACCAAGGATTCTTCGTTGATTTCGTTGACACATCGAGACGAAGTACGGGAGCGAACTTCATTGTCCAGCACGAAGGCGAAGTGGTCGCCTCTAATCTGACTGCCAGAAGAATCTCGAATCTCGAGACAGTCACATCTTCTCAAGTAAATGGAATAGAAACCGGTTCTGCAAAAGTCAATGATGTGATTCACACATATGCAAGCCGGAGTATTGGCGGATACGATTTCACTGTGTTGTTCGAGGAGACTCTTAGAGAAAACTCTATCTTGTCTATTCAATTCTTCTCCATAGGAGCAATTCTAGTACTTTTGGTAATGGTAATAGTAAGCGTCTTTATAGTGACAAACATTGAGTCTCACAAACTGATAAGACGAACTTTCATAGGTTATGGTTTTCTACTGCCGGCTCTTGTCCACCTTGTCTGGTGGGCGGTCGGTCCTATGGGTTTTGCGCTGTTCCTCGCGTTCAGAAGATGGAGTATCGTTGATGCAGCTAAGCCGTTTGTTGGACTCGAGAACTTCATTGAGCTCTTCGGAGATCTGAAGTTCTGGAATGCAATGAAGAATACGGCAGTTTATTCAATTTACGTTCCAATAGGGATGTTCATTTCTCTCCTCCTGGCAATTGCCGTAAACAAGCTGGGGAAGCTATCTATTGTCTTGAGAGTTCTCTACTATCTTCCCGTTGTAACTGCAGGGGTCGCAACTACAATCGTGTGGCGCTGGATTTTCAATCGAGACTTCGGGGTCCTGAATTTCATTCTTGGCCTTGTCGGAATAAAGCCAATAGCCTGGCTTGAATCACCTCAGTTCGCACTGATATCAATGATGATAATCGGTATTTGGTCTGCTATTGGCAGTCAACTACTCATATTCCTGGCTGGGCTCCAGGGCATTCCAAAGGACTTCTATGACGCGGCTGCAGTTGATGGAGCGAGCAAACCAAGAATTTTTTGGAAGATAACGCTCCCACTGCTCAAACCGACGAGTCTCTTCGTTCTTGTCACCAGCGTCATTGGGTCATTCCAGGTCTTCACTCCAATTTATGTCTTGACCCAGGGAGGACCTCTTAGGTCAACAGATGTCGTCTTCTATCATATCTGGCAGTCTGCCTGGGTGGATATGAGAATGGGGTACGCCGCAGCACAATCCTGGATCTTGTTCCTGTTGCTGGCCGCACTGACTCTGGTGGAGTTCAAGCTCTTTGGCAAAGAGAGCTGGCAGGCTTACTTCTAGAGAGGAGATGATGAGATGAATAACAGATTCTTCTCGATTTTCGTCAAAGTAGTAATTATGGCTTTGCTAATTCTTCTCGGACTATCCACACTACTTCCTTATATTCTCATGATCTCTTTCTCATTCATGGCAGAGTTTGAAATGTACAGACTTCCACCAAAGCTGATCCCGGATGTTCTTCGTTGGGAGAACTACGTGGAAATGTGGCAATCGCAACCATGGGGAAGATATATCTTCAACACTTTATTCATAACAATTGCAGTGCTTATTGGCCAGATAATCCTGGTAGCGATGGGCGGTTACGCTCTCTCTCGCTTACACTTCCCGGGTCGAGATTTCATGTTTAAACTATTCATTACTTTCATGCTTCTCCCTGGAGTTGTTACTCTCATTCCGGGATTCATCATCCTGCACTCGATGAACTGGGTTGATACCTATTGGGCGATGATAGTTCCAGCGCTTGGAAATATCTGGGGAATGTTCCTCATGAGACAGTATATGCTTAGCCTTCCAAGCAGCATAGAAGATGCCGCGAGAATAGATGGAGCGTCTTCCTGGCAGATATTCTGGAAAGTAATCATGCCTCTTTGCAAACCGGTGATTGCAACAGTTGGGACCTTCACTTTTCTTTCACAGTGGAGATCTTTCTTCTGGCCATTGATAGTTACGAGAAGCAAAGAGATGCGAGTTATTGAAGTCGGCGTAGCGATGTTCTCCTCTCAATACGTAACAAACTACCCTGCACAGATGGCCGCTGCAGCTCTTTCGTCTATTCCGATGATATTGGTCTATATTTTCGCCCAGAAATGGATCGTTCAGGGAATAAGACTTACATCGGGCTACGACAAGTAGCCAGTCGCTGGCAGAATAGAAGAAAGGGGTGATCAACTTGTCATTCTTTGGTGACATATGTGAGATCAAAAACGAATGCTCACGATCGATTTCTGCGGAGAATCCCGACGGAAGTGTTTCCGGAGGAGCTCTTGAACGTCCTGAAGGGAAGGGGTCTGCAAGAAAGCTTGGACAGGGGTGGAAAGTCAGACCTTGTATCGAGCTTCCAGCAACGGGAAGAGTCGAACTGGCAAGAATTGAGGGACCCGGTACTATAAGGCACATCTGGATAACCGTTGACAGTAACGCATACAGAAGCTGCCTGATAAGGTTCTACTGGGATGGGGAACAATCTCCTTCAGTTGAAGCTCCGCTAGGAGACTTTTTTGGTTGCACTCACGGATTGAGATACAATATTAACTCGCTTCCTGTGGCGGTAAATCCATCGGGCGGATTCAACTGCTACTGGCCGATGCCTTTCGAAAACTGCGCGAGAATTGAAGTCGAGAACCTCTCTCCAAAGCCTTTTCAAAACTTCTTCTATCAGATTGACTACTCACTGGGGAGTATACCTGAATCAGCCGCATACTTCCATGCAGAATGGAGAAGATCGATGACCACTCGAGAGTGTCCGGAACACGTAATCCTGGACTGTGTTAGCGGCATCGGTCATTATGTGGGCACGGTTGCCTCCTGGACTCAGTTCTCAAATGGCTGGTGGGGAGAGGGAGAAGTCAAGTTCTTCATTGACGGTGAAGAAGACCCAAGTATCTGTACAACGGGAACCGAAGATTACTTTGGAGGTGCATGGTGTTTTGGTGAGTCCTTCTCCGCTCCTTTCTGCGGTTACCCCCTATGGAAAAGAGATGAGGGACAGGTTCCCAGGCACGGCCTCTATCGCTGGCATATTCCTGATCCCATACGGTTCAGCAACTCAATCAAAGTAACAGTGCAAGCGCTTGGCTGGTATCCCGACGGGACATTCCAGCCCTTGACGGACGATATTGCCACAGTAGCTTACTGGTATCAAAGGGAGCCTCACTTGGACTTTTCAAAGAGATATTCTCAGGATGAACTGTGGTCGAGGTAAGAAACTGCAGATGATCTGTGTCATTGAAGAGAAAGGGAACCACCTCGCTGAGATTATTCAGAAAGCTGGATACCAAACCAGTGCGAGAGTTGATTGCGATAAGAATGAACTGACAATACTGAACAACATCGTACCGGATCTGAAATCTCTATCGCCCTCAATAGGCACCAAACCCATAATTCTGATAGGAAAGGCCGTCAGAATTATTGAAACGATTGGGGTAGAGGATGCCGGCACTATTGAAGAGCGAAGAGTGTTTATGGACAGCTCCCCGTGGGACAAAAGGGGATTTCAATGCTATAAGAACCACCCTCTATTTGAAGGATTGTTTGGAGGCTTCTACAGTACCCATCTCAACGGCCTTGAAAAGATACCGAATGTCTTCTACTATCTTGGCAGTAGAGCAAAGGTAGTGGCCGTTGAGAAAAGATATATAAGCTATATTAGGGAGAGAAAACTGATTTGGCTTCATGATATTGGAGGCTTTCCAGTTCTCTCTATAGGAGGCTATTTTTCATTTGAGGAACCCGATAATCCGTATAATGCCGAAGCACGAAGGTTCATCGAGAACAGCATCCTCTGGATGCTTTCTCCTAACAGACAAGGCAAATACTGGATAGAATCGGACTCGGTATTTGTTCAGACTTCAGAGACTTCAGATCAAAGACTTCCATCAGTCTTGTCAGTGACTAACTGGCCAGTTCCGTCTATCGAAATCGAAAACGCAAGAGGTTACATCAATTCCACAGGCCGACGTATTCTTGCAAATCTCTCTGTCCATAGAATTGAAGAAGTGTGGGTGCATCCCTTCCGAATCTTTAGATCCATGGAGTTCTCTATAGATGGAGAACACTTGTCAGAAGCGCTCAATAGGGTTCTCTACACACCCGAAAGAGTCGTATATAAGCTTTGCCGCGGAGAGATAACCGTCTTCTGTAGTCTAGAGAACCCCTATCTGTTCTTGCAGTTCGATTTCTACGACTACATAGAACACAGCATTGATATTCGTATCGAATCTGATCTCAGGATAATGTGGCCAATGGATGATGCTTTCAACGGAGAAAAACGGTTCACCAAACTTGATAACGGGTTCATTCTTAAGACCGAGGACGGCCAGATCAAGAGCCTGTTCATCTTCTCGAGTCCATCATCACTATCTCTGGATAGGATTGACAAAGAGATCTCAGTGACGATTGGTAGCAAAGTGACAGGAACGGCCGTGCTCTCGGTGATCTCATGTATCGAAGACGAAGAGCTCCCGAAGCAAATCGATATGCAAGATGAGATACTCAAGGCCAACGAATTCTACCTGAAGTACCTCGAGAAGGGGCGGATCATAACAGATGACTCAAGACTCAATGAGGCTCTTGACATGGCAAGAATAGGAGCAATCAAGTTCAGAGTGACCGTACCGAATCTTGGAACAGGCATTGTAGCAGGATATGCTTCAAGTAGACCGGGCTGGTTCAGTGCGAGGCCCGGCTACGCCTGGTACTTCGGCCGAGACAGCCTCTGGTGCTCACTGGCATTTCTCGACATTGGGGACTTCACCACCGTCAAAGAGAACCTAGAACTTCTAATGAAATTCCAGAGAATCGATGGAAAGATCTATCATGAACTCACTACCAGCAACGTTGTTCACTATGACGCCGCCGACTCCACTCCCCTCTATCTTTACGCGATGTATAGGTACTGCATGCAGAGCGGCGACATAGAATTTGCAAGGAAAAACTGGGGCAGAATAGAGAAAGCTCTAGACTACTGCTCAGAAACCGATTCAGATGGTGACGGTCTTATTGAAAACACTATTGCTGGCCACGGCTGGGTCGAAGGGGGAAAACTGTACGGCGCAAAGGCCTCATTCTATTTGAACTGCATATGGATTGCAGCTCTCAGGGGCATAGGAACGCTTTCCAGTCATCTTGGAGAGGAAAAGGTTAAGTCTCAGTTGTCAGATCTACAAGAACGATGCTTGATTGGCCTCGAAAAACTATACGATCCTGAGACGGGTTTTGCTCTAGGAATAGATGAAGCGGGAAAGCAAATGAAATTCAGAACGATTATGTCTTCAATGGGTTTGATCTTCAACTGTGTGCCTCACGAAAGAATCTCCGCCCAGATCGAAGATCTGGCTTGTGATGACTTTTCCACTGACTGGGGGGTAAGAATAATTGGGAAGAGCTCAGGGATATTCAATCCCGAAGGCTATCATGAGGGAAGCGTCTGGCCTCTATTTACCGGTTGGGCTGCTTTGGCTCAGTTCAGACTTGGGGCGGATCTTGACGCTCACAATCACATGCTTGCCAATCTATACACAAATAAGGACTTCTCATCAGGGTATATCCCGGAAGTTCTACACGGAAATACCTACTCACTGTCCGGGATATGTCCTCATCAGGCGTGGTCTGAAACGATGGGATTTCAACCCTTCTACGAAGGTGTGCTTGGCTTCGCTCCGAACATGATCGAGGGTATCATTGACTTTCAGCCCTCAATACCGTTGAACCTCAGGAGAGTGGAAGCTCCCTGTCTAGCGTTGGGGAGCAACTGTCTGGCGTTGTCATATGAATGTACGACACTGATTAGTGACTGGATAGAAGTGACACAGCACTTTAGAATACATATGGAGAAGGAAATCCCTGTACGTTTCACACCGTGGATACCCAAACAATCAAGTGATGTTGGGATTTCTGTCAACAACGAACCCCTTCACGTAAGAACCCTCGACGGAATCACATCAAAGAGAGTTGAACTTGACACAAGTATATCGGGAAAGAAGCTGGACATTTCGATTACTTATACAGCTCCGTTCTTGGTCCTTCCAATCGAACCACAGCTCGCCAAAGGCAAGAAGAGTTCACAACCAAGGATAATAGCAATTAGGAGAATATCGGAATCTGACTACTGGCAGCTGATTGTTAGATCGCCGGGAAAGATTACTTCCATTCCTATTATGGCATCCAGGAAAATCGAAGCCGAGAACGCCGATATTGTGGGCAACGAACTCATCGTGAAGGGTAATAAGAGCAATTCATACAAAACGGTGACTGTTCTTCTTAAGGCTCATTCACGAAATGCTTAGACAGTATCGCGAAAAGGCGACAACTGTAGATTCACCTCTGCTGAGAAAGAGAAGTCTGATAGTATGTAGTTGTGGCGTCGACGAGAAATCGACTATTTGTTGAAGTCTGCAGTATTTTCACTTCATTGAATTCCCCACTAGATTCTCTTTTGGCGCATAGCCAGATGCAATTTGTTTGATCATTGGTTCTGAGATCTACCCGACAAGACGTTCTCGAATAGATGAACTCACTTATTTGGCGTTGTTGTGCTCAGCATTTGGCCTGTGAAGTGAAGAGGGGCACTTCATGAGTTGGCACCTGCCTCCTTCTGCAATTTCGGCCTATCTCAGCACCAGCGCTTCATGGAGGTGGAAACACAATGAAACTCAAACTGTTTTTCTTTGCCCTTTTCCTATCAATTGTACTGTTCTTGACGCCCTCATGCATATTCAGGAGTAATCAACCACCTTTGATCGAGAAAGAATCCTCCGGACCTTCTGGCGACACTCTTGATGTCTGCAATACATTTGAGTGGATCGGTTATGACGACGATGGCTACGTCTCTTTGTATCAGTATAGGACAGACAGCGGAGAATGGGTTGATCACGGTACAAAGACCAGTTATACCTGGTGCGGTTATAAAGAAGGAGATCATACTTTTGAGGTCAGGGTGAAAGATGACAAAGGACTCGCTTCTGAACCGATAATCTGGACTTTCACTTTCCTCTTATTTGAACCCTATTTGGGAGACTTCGACTTTGTGAGCGGGGGTTCTTTCACCATGGGAGACACCTGGGGCGACGGCTTAAATATTGAGAAACCAACCCATCCGGCTGAACTCGCCTACGATTTCTTTGTGGGGAAGTACCCAGTCACTTTCAACGAGTACAACGAGTTCTGTGTAGATAAGGGAGCCGTAATTCCCTCCGATGAAGGCTGGGGAATGGGCAGCAGGCGCGTAATCAATGTGCCATGGTGGATGGCAATAGAATACTGCAACTGGTTGAGTGAAAAGGATGGCCTGCCTCCTGCCTACATAACTCGTTGCGAAGTCAACGAAGGTCAGTTGCTCGATTCAGAGGGAAAGGTAACGACGGACATTACAGAAGTACTGGGATACAGATTGTTGACGGAAGCCGAATGGGAATATGCCTCACGAGGAGGAAAACATGATTCCGAATACAAGTGGTCTGGAAGCGACAACCCTTCACTGGTAGCCTGGTACGATTACAACTCCAACGAGAAGACCCAATCGGTTGGCCAGCTGGAACCAAACGCTCTTGGTATTTATGACATGAGCGGTAACGTACTCGAGTGGTGCACAGACTTCTACTCTGAATATACCGCTTCTCAAAAAACAAATCCGTACGTTTCCAGCGGAACTCACCGGATTTGTCGAGGCGGTTGCTGGGCCTTTCCCGAAGAAAATATCCGTGTATCTTATAGGTTTGCTGCCCTTCCCACGGATTTCGCAAGCTTAGCCGGGTTCAGAATCGGTAGAATCGCTCAGTAGCGATACTTCTGAACTCGCATTAGAAGATGATAGAGTAAGGAGAAACAATATGATGAGTATAATATGTTCTCAATCGATTACCGAAAGAAAAGGGGGTTAAGAAGAAATGAAGAGACTCTTGATACTACTGCTGATAGTTGTGTTTGCAGTGATGCTTGCAGGGTGTAAGAAGCCCAGGGAAAACCAGCCGCCAGTTCTCCAGAAGATCGGTGGGTCTGAAGGAGTAATAGATTGTTCAGCGAACGTTCTCGAGTGGAGTGCATCGGATCCAGACGGCACGATTGCGAAGTACTACGTCATGGTCGATGAAGCAGGTTGGAATGACTATGGACTTGAAACAGAATACGTCTGGAATGATTACGGAACAGGGGTTCATTCATTTGAGGTGAAGGCCGAAGACAACGAAGGTACATTCTCAAATATCATCTCCTGGAATTTCGTTGCCATTGAAGAGATGATATTAGTTGAAGGCGGAAAGTTCACAATGGGGGACAACTGGGGAGACGGATACGAGAATGAATTACCTCTGCACGAAGTAACTATAGATTACGACTACTTCATCGGAAAGTATGAGGTCACCTTTGATGAGTTCGATGCTTTCTGTGATGATATGGACATAACTAAACCTAAAGATTTCTCCTGGGGAAGGCAAAGGAGACCAGTTATTTCCGTTTCCTGGTATGAGGTAACTGAATACTGCAACTGGTTGAGCGACAAAGCCGGACTGGCAAGAGCGTATGACGAATTCGGTAATCTACTTGACCAAGCGGGGGGCATTACAGATGACCCGTCTGAGGTAATTGGATTCCGCTTGCCCACGGAAGCTGAGTGGGAATTCGCCGCAAGAGGCGGAGATTCAGAGTCATTGTTTAAGTACTCAGGAAGCAATGATCCGGATGAAGTCGCATGGTACCGAGAGAATGCTCACAATGACATTGTAGATAGTATCTCAACATGGCCCGTCGGAGAGAAGGAGCCCAACGGGTTGGGAATACACGACATGAGTGGCAATGTGTTCGAATGGTGTACTGAACCCTTCCAGGAATACACTGCTGACTCAACTACAAATCCCTACGTCCCAATAGATGGCAGCACGGACTTCATGATTAGAGGAGGCAGCTACTTCAATATCGCAAGACTTCTAAGGGTTCCTTATCGAGAGGAAGTAAGTGGGGAAATTGGAATATATGTTGTTGGTTTCAGGATCGTAAGAACCGACAAGTGACAAAGAAACCCTCTGCGATCTATTCTCAACACAAGGCATCCGAATTACAAATCAGCCAAAGGCGCTCGCTTACCATGAGATTTAGAAATGGTCGGTAGCTATAATTTCCAGCTTCATGAGCATACTCTTGAAGAAGATAGAATTATTGTGAAACAACATTGGGTCTTTAGTCTCAACAGAAGTCGGGAAGGCTTCAGGGGAAATTCATGACTCTTATTTCTTATTGGTTATTTCTCAAGAACGTCAGCTTCTTGACCTGGGGGACTTGGAACATCAGTTGATGAATTCACATCTCGTGGTTGGCAGAGCGATATGAACCCACGAACTTGAAGTAGCTGCAACGGTCACTGATTGCCTTGATTCCCTCTTTCACTTGTTTGTCAGCTACCGTTCCTTCAAAATCTACAAAGAATATATAGTGCCACATCTCTCTCTTGAAAGGCCTTGATTCGATTTTCGTCAGATTCAGATTGCGATCTGACAACTCTCGGAGGACACTGAACAAGGCACCTGGCTTATGTTCCGTCGTGAATACAATAGATGTCTTGCATTTTCCAATACATGGCACGGACTTTCTACCCATTAAGAAGAATCTGGTTGTATTTGTATCGAGATCTTCGAAATTCCTCCTTAAGATATCAAGCCCATAAGTTTTGGCCGCGAGTTCGCTGGCAATTGCAGCTGTCGACTCCATCTCGCAAACCGCCAGGTCCTTCGCTGCGCCGGCAGTGTCATAGTATTCTCTCGCCATAAGGCCCTCTTTTTCCAGGTGTTCCGAGCACTGTGCCAACGCCTGATGGTGAGAAATCACGTATTTTATGTCACAAATCGTTTTACCCTTTGGAGCCATAAGGCAATGCTCAATTCGAAGCATAACCTCTGCCTGGACAAGAAGATCACTAGCCACCAAAGCATCGTAGGCAGGAATCACTGTACCGGCCAGCGAGTTTTCCACGGGGAGAATTGCGTAGTCTGCTTTTTCATCCTGAACAAGATTCAGCATCTCCTGGAACGATCTACACGGAATAGTGACAGGGGATTCTCTTAGAAGCTTTCTTATAGCCTGTTCTGAATAAGCACCGTGTTCACCTTGAAAGGTAACAACTTTCCCGTTCAAACAATCTCCCCCACCCTTTAAGAAACTGGTTTCATCGATAGCGGTCAGTCCTTTCGTCAGATCTTATCTCGACTCTGGCCCTAATAATGTGCCGCTTACAAGAGACAACCGTATAATTAGCTATTCATCTGAATTATAGCTTACCACAATGATGCCGATAACGACCGTTCCGAAAATCAGGGTCTTTCACGACAGATCAGGAAGTGCCAATTCAGTTGACCTGAGTCTTGGAGAGAATATCTGCAACTCAATGCGTCTAAACGCGAAAATGAGCACAAGAAATAACTCTGGACTATTTGGAAAAAACTGCGAGTCCCAATTTCAGGACCTGTTCTAGGAAATCGTGCGATGCCTGTTAGGAACCTGAGGATACTCCAATAGTCTTCGGCCTAAAAATCATCTAGTCTGAGTTTCTATTACTCTAGACCGCTTTCAAGGCGCCGATCGGCGAATCTCTGCATTGCCCTGGAAAGAAACTCTGAAAGGCCCTCACCGAGCTTATCTATGTTCACTTTGAACCGCTCATCTATCACGTACATCTGTCCCAACGCGGCAAACGACTCAATGGTGTAGTAATGTCCAAAGCTTTCGTTGAACGTATTATACATCTTCTCGATTGCTTCCTGGGCGCGGGCTAAATCGGGAACTTCGTCCCTAATCTCCGCTAGCCCTCTAAATAGCTCATCTAGTGTCTTCTCCATGTCATTCCTCTCCCGATCGCTCTTCGATGCGATAAAATCGTTGCTTTTTTCGACTGTCTCGTCACCAGAAAGTTGTCTAGCTTCTTCTTCATATGGGTTGTAAGAGAAATCAAATCCTTTGAACTTCTCTCTTTGACTCATCGAATCTTCCCCTCTCATAGTTTTGAGCGTCCTTTCAAGAGTGTTGAGCAAAGCTTCAATTCTCTCTTTCTCAAGAATCAAGTTCTTCTTCTGAAGTTCTAAGGCCTTCTCTCTATCGAACCTTGGATTGCTTAGAAGCTTCTCGATCCTCTCCAGAGAAAAGCTACACTGTTTGAAAAAGAGAATCTGCTGAAGTTTATCTAGATCTCCTTCGGAATACTCCCTGTATCCATTTGCCAAATTGCGCTTGGGACTTAGAAGTCCTATCTTGTCATAGTGCTGAAGCGCCCGAACGGAGAGACGGGTGAGCTCTGCAACACCCTTCACATTGATGTGATCCTTCCAACATTCATCAAATATTATTACGATGCGTTACAGTCAAGGGCGCATCTTCTGATCAGTGTAGAACGATGTAAGCTCAGCCAGAGCGAATGCTTCCCCTATCTCATTCGAGTCAAACCACACAGTTATGGACATCACTTGTATCACTTTCAGGGGGTAAAGCCAAAGCAATTAACA
>NZ_DJHG01000020.1:0-17043 GCF_002432955.1 Mesotoga sp. UBA5825
CGATTACCTCGATCTATATTCTCTTTTACTTCACCAGCGGAAAGAGTCTGTTGAGAATCTCTCTGGCTTCTTTGATTCCAGAGTGGACAATCCTGAAGGAAACCGTCTCCGTGGGTCTTTCCGCTTTTTCCAGACAGGTTGCGGGCAGTGTGCTTGCCGTTGTTATGAATAACTCACTGGTTTTCTATGGAGGCGACATTGCGGTGGCAGTCTACGGCATAATAAACAGACTGCTAATGGTTTTCATAATGCCTATGTTCGGCGTGAATCAGGGATTTCTTCCAATTGTCGGATACAACTACGGCGCCAAAAAAATGAGGCGAGCAAGAGAGTCTGTCAAACTGGCCTCCGCAGTTACCACGTTGATCGCCCTTTTCTCGGCAATCATAATGTTCTTCTTTGCAAGACAACTCATATCGATTTTCTCTGATGAAATCGAGCTTATTGAACCCACAATTTCTGCTCTCAGGATTGTTATCCTTGCCATCCCGACTATCGGCATCCAGGTTATTGCTTCTGGAATGTTCCAGGCACTCGGCAAAGCAATACCCGCACTTTTCTTATCCCTCCTTAGACAGATAATAATTCTGATACCACTGATTCTAGTGATTCCGCGCTTTCTAGGGATTAATGGCATCTGGATATCCTTTCCACTTGCCGATTTGATCGCTTTCGCAATATCGCTGGTTTTCTACCTTAGAGAACTGAAGACATTCCGTTCAAGTGAGCTCAGTGCTGAGGCAGGGGCAACGGATGTCGCGTGATCCAGCCTTCGATAGAGAAGAGTACATTGGCCGCTGGATATATCGCATTTCGCGCAGTGCAAATGTCCATTTCAGCAGGGAAATGCAGAAATTTCGACTGGGGAGTGGCCATTTCTTCTTTGTGAGAGTGCTGATAGCCAGAGACGGAATAAGCCAGAATGAGCTCAGCGAAATTCTCGGTGTCGATAAGGGAATTACTCTAAAGCCATGAAGAAACTTACCGAAGCAGGCAATATAAAGAGGAAAACCGACCCATCAGACAGCCGGAGTTACAGGCTGTTTCTCACAGAAAGCGGCATAAGAATTGGTGAAGAGCTAGGAAGGCTTGGAAGAGATCATGAAACAATGCTAACAGAAGGTTTCTCCAACGGCGAAAGAGATCACCTGTTTTCTCTTCTTCAGAAGGCCGCTCAAAATGCCAGAAGAGTCAATGATTGACAATGACGTTTCTTGGTTAACGTCTTATGGCCCATTACAAGCAACCGGTCCCTGCGCAAGGCAGACACCGGTTTAGTAGATTGGATCGCGGACTTGTCCGAGACTTCAATAAAGCGTTTTCAAGAATCCAACTATCTCTTCTGATGCAGCATAATCCTCCGGAGTCATTCCTGCGTTGTCCTTTGTATCCGGCACCAAACCGAATTCGCTCAGGATCGTAAGCATTTCGATCGCGTCCCATTTGTCCTCGACAGCGTAGTGTGAGGGCGTTTTCCCGCTGTGATCCTGATGATTGACATTCGCTCCTCTCTCACCGAGGTAAGAAATCGCTTCCATGTTGTGGTCTTTAACAGCGTAGAAGATAGGCGTTCTGCCTTCGTTATCTTCGGCCTCAATGTTAGCTCCGCTTTCGAGCAAGTAATCGACGACTTCCGGCTTTCCCCTGCGGCCGACAGCGGAATGAATTGGAAGGATTCCTTCATCTGTCTCGATCGAAACATCCGCGCCTCTTTCTAAGAGGTACTTGACAATATCTAGCTTTCCATAAGCGGCTGCGATATGAAGCGATGAGATACCGCTTTCTACTTCATTGTTGTTGATACTGACACCCGCAGAAAGCAAGCTCTCAATAGTTTCTTTGTCTTCTTGGTAGACAGCGAGATGCAAGTGTAGGGGCAAGTGATTATTGTTATCTCTTGCCAGGACGTCGGCTCCAAGTGAAATAAGGAGCTTGACATTTCTCAAGGACTCGTTCTCTGAAGCGATATGCAGAGGAGTTTTCCCTTCATAGTTCCTTGAATCAACTTCGATTCCAAGCTCAACAAACATCTCGATGTTCTTGGTAGATCCCTTACCTGCAGCGCGATGAAGTAGAGTATTGCCTGAATCATCTACTCCAGAATAGTCGGCGCCAAATTCGATCAGCATTTTCGAAATATCATTATTGGACTTCGATACGGCCAGTTGAAGCGGCGTATAGTATTCATTCCCGATAGACACATCTGCCCCATGTTCTAGAAGCGCTTCTATGCCCTCAATTGGGAGGCCTTCCGATATAGCTAGATAGAGAGGAGTTCTTCCGTCCTTGGCTGGTCGATTTGGATCGGCTCCGTTTTCAAGCAGGAAGACTACGGTATTTGTCCCCTTCGAAAATATCGCAGCAATCAAAGGTGAGCGGAAAGCATATTCAACTCTCTCTAGATCGGCTCCCTTCTCCACAAGATACTTAACGACTTCCAGAGTAGTGTCGTTCTTGGAGTTGTCACAGGCGAGGATCAAAGGTGTATAGCCTTCATAAAACATCGAACTGGCCGGATGAGCGTTTATATCCGCCCCTCTTTCAAGAAGCATCTTCACGACATCGAGGAGACCCTTTCTCGCAGCGTAATGAAGAGCTGTATAGCCATTGTCGTCAACGGTTGAAATGTCTGCCCCAGATTCAATAAGGTAGGTTGCTATTTCCGAGTGGCCGTAATCCGCTGCGACCATCAAGGGTGTTTTGTTTGCATAGCCACGCTCGTTAATATTACCACCACTGTTGACAGCTTCCTTTACCCCTTGCAGGTCACCGTTGGACGCACTATTGTAAACGCTAGAAAAAGAGACTACCGATAACAGCAGTACTAACAGAAGCACTAACAAGAGTCTTTTCATACTAAAATCCTCCTTCTGCAAAGTGAGCGATCACTAGCAATTTGAAATAGCTGCTAATCATGTGAATAGCAGTATCTACCTGAGAAAACAGCCTTCCCTGTCGAGATTCACACAAGAGTGATTTGGAATCTCGGATCCGGTCGAACTTACCGATTCAGAAGCAAAATGCTTTTGTCTTGTGAGTCAATCTCATGCGTCATGCATTCTCTAGAGAACTGTTGACTATTCAGTATTCTTGATTCCGAATCACGCAAGAGCATGATCGACGGCCGCCCGGGCGTGAATGGCCGTAGTATCGAAAACGGCAATGTCAGCGTCTGATTCTTTGATCAGCAGAGGTATCTCAGTGCAACCAAGTATAACTCCCTCGGCTCCATTGACCTGAAGACCCTTAATCACTGCCTTATAGACTGACTTTGATTCCTCTCTGAAGATTCCTTTGCAGAGCTCCTCGAAGATAATCATATCTACTACTACCATTTCTTCAGCTGAAGGAACGATCACATTTATGCCAAATCCCGCCAAAGTATCCTTGTAGTAAGCCCTCTCCATAGTGAATCTTGTGCCAAGGAGTCCAACGGTTTCAAGTCCCCTTCTCTCGATCTCCTCTCCGACTGCCTTACCGATTTCTAGGACTTCAAGCCCTGATGCTCCTTCGATTTCTCTGGCCAAAAGATGCATTGTGTTGGTACATATGATAAGAAAGTCTGCACCAGCTCTCTTCAGATCAATGGCTGCGGCAGACAAGACCCTCTCTATACCCTTCCAGTCATTACTCTTCATCATCTCCGAAACGGGGCCGAAATCAACTGAAGCCAAGGTGCATTCTGCGGAATGAAATCCCCCAAGCCTGTTCTTGACCATTTCATTGAGCAATCTGTAGTACTCCAGTGATGATTCCCAGCTCATCCCACCCAAAAGGCCAATACGCTTCATGTCGTTGCTCCAAAAGCATCGTCCAGCCAATCAAGAAGCACTGAATTGGACAAAGGAAGATTAGTAACTTGACAATGGGAATCTGCGCCTTCCTGCTTCTTGAATATTCTCATTGTTGACTTTCCCGAAACGTTATCTAAGGCTTCCCTTGCCTGGATGAGCGCCTCTTCTCCTTCTCCCTCTCCCACCATGGCAAGGAATGGAACCTGAATACTCTTTATAGCGTTGCCTACAACGAAATCCCTCATTCTTTCGAAAGCCTTGAACATGGAGACCTCGCCGAACCTGAGCATTATGTTGACGAGCTGGAGCTTTTGAGCCTTAGACAAATACTCCGAGGGCACAAGGTCGACCGTTTCCAGTGTAATATCTTCAGGAGAATTGATAGCTTCTCCAACAAATGCAGACATGTACTTGTAGATATCGGTAACAGGTGAATTGGAAATCAGGGCTCTTATTCTGGAATCGTGAGCCGCGGCCCTAAGTGAGAAATAACCTCCGAGACTAATGCCGTACAGCGCGAGTCTTGATGGATCGACATCCTCCTTCGACAAGACATAATCGACAACTTTGGAAATCGGAACTTCGTAGTCAGGACGCAACGGAGTCTCGGGCGAAAACCTTCTCATTCCTACCTGACCGGGGCCATCGAAGAGAACAACCGCGTAACCCCTCTGCAAAGCGGCCGAGCCTGCCTGGAAATACATCTCTTCCGATGTCCCGTCAAAACCACTCATCATCATTATCGTCTTCTTCTTGCCGCCGGTCGTTGGAGCAATCCAGTACGCCGGAATGAAATCCTCACCGTAGGGTATTCTCTCAGCTTCGAACTGAATATCAGTGGTTCTGAAAGCATATACAAAGCAATCTCTGCTTTCCATTCCAAGGTATCTTGTCTTCGAATCTCTGGGATCGCCAAAATACTCGGCAGCTCTGAAATAGCTTGCCGCCCTCAAGAATTCCTGCCTCGCGCTCTCGTTATTACCTTTCTGAAGAACCACGAGGGCATTATTTTTCAGCCTTGTTGCCAGGTCCTTGAATGACTTCACCCACGTTGATGGGTCTTCACAATCTATATGCGGTACAAGCGAAAGAATCTCTCCTACGGTGCCTCCTTCGTACGATACTGCACCAAGAGACCTGTAGAGCTGGAAATCAAATTCATTATCTTGAAGAATCCGCACGTCTAATGAGCCTCTTGAAACTCCTCTAGAAGCGTCGGCCATATTGCACCTCCCTAAACTGCTTTTCTTAGACAATACTATCAGAAAGCTTGCCTATCACGAAGCTACATCGGTATCAAGAAGACAATAATGCAGTTCGAATCTGTTATTATAAGAATTGGAGGTGGTTACGTGAGAAAGGTGATGATGATTCTAATACTGCTATTAGCCGTGTTCGGATTTTCATGGTCGGGGCACGATGCTCTAACGTATTTGATTGTATCCCAGTATGAGGAGGTTTTTGACAAGTACGTTGAGATAACCCCGTACACATACGCCGATGTTGACACTCGTGAATACAACCCGGCCATAGAAGGTTTTTACGACTATCTGGGTGAACCCTATTTACCAGAAGAAGACCTGGATCTATACAGTGCAGTCTTCCCGAACCCTAAGCCGGTCGATGACAAAGCTCCCATGTGGCAAATTCTCTCGGTATATTCTTACGAGCCCGATCTAGGCATGGATAAGGGGCTCGAACTAAAGGGAATAGAGACGCTCCTTGGGGACAGTCAGGGGCTGAGGCACATGGAATACAGAATGCTTCTCTTCATTAGAGTTGGAGAAGTAACCGACGTCGTCCAGTATTTCAGCGATCTGGCCGAGATCGCTTATTCCAGAGGAGACCATTATTGGGCATACCGGTTCATGGGGAGGGCGATTCACTATCTTGAAGATGTGGGCCAGCCTTTTCACACATTCCCCGCCCCGTTTTTCGAACTGCTGAAGCTTCCTTTCAACATGGACAAGTGGCTCGCCATCTTTGCTAATTACCACTTCGCATACGACTTCTACGGTGGTTATTTGATTTGGGGACAATACGAGCCCCTGCTAATGGCGCTCGAAGAGGTTCCTGCCAGAATCGTCAGGAATCCGAAGCAGGCCGCGGTAGATTTGAGGAAGTACTCCAGAGAGAAACTCAATCCAGTATACTATGAACTCAAACATGTTATGGGAAATGAACTTGAGAAACCTCAGGCAGTCTGGCTAGGCAAAGAGTATTTCGATGATCTTCACGAAGCAGGCAAGACATCGAAATTAGACAACCTCTCCGTTGAGATTCTCAGAGAGACTGCTTCTTATGTAAAGGGATACATAAACTATATGCTGAACAGATTCGCGGCAATAGACTCCGAATCATGATCAGGTAGCTGCCTTACAAAAAAAATGGCGATGGACATGCCAGATATGTCTGTCGCCATTTTTCTTATTGGCCATTTGAACAACCACCATTGATTTACGTATCTTGCTTAGTCATTTCTTCGACTGAGAAGCTATCTCATAGTACTTCATCAACTTCTCTACTACCCTCTGGTTGAAGCTGCCAGGCGAGTACTCTCCGCTCTTCCCGAGCTTTCCCGACTTCATGCCCGTCAGTACCTCAATGGCCTCGTCCACGGTCTCAACGGTCCATATGTTGAATCTCCCTTCCTTAATGGCATTAATTATTTCGTCAGGGAGAACAACATTGTCAGAGTTCGCCTGAGGCACGACCACTCCCTGTTGACCGGTAAACCCCTTTATCTTGCAGAGATCATAGAAGCCCTGAATCTTGTACTGAACTCCGCCTACGGGTTGGACTCTTCCGCTTTGATTGATCGAGCCCGTAACTGCTATTGACTGCTTAATTGGCACATCGGCAATTGCAGACAGGAAAGCGACTGTCTCCGCCACGGAAGCGCTATCCCCTTCAACTGTCGAATAGACCTGCTCAAAACTTATCGAACCGTTCAGGCTCAGCGGGAATTGCTGCGCATATCTCGAACTCATGTATCCCTGAATAGTCAGACTGGCTTTGTTGTGGATGTTTCCACTTAGTTCCGATTCTTTCTGTATGTCAACTATACCGCTGTTGCCTGGACCGGCTTTGGCAGTTATTTTCACCGGTATTCCAAAAGAGAGATCCTCTGTCTGGACTACTGTCAAACCGTTTATCTCACCAACAAGCTCTCCATCTGTCTGAACCATCAATGTCGAGTTCTTGAACATTTCCTTTATCTTGTCCTGATAGAGGGAGACCCTTGTATGCATCTCTTCCCAAGCGGTCGATACATCCTCAGCCTCTATCATATCGTGCTTCTTCATATCCGCCATTGCCGAGCTCTCCAGGAGGAGCTGTTCAAGGGTGCCAAACTGAGTCGAGACTTTCTTCCTGCTTCCCGAAAGGAATATCGCTCTCTTTATCACTTCTTTGATTCCGTCCCTTTCAAGCGGCTTCAAAGTATTCTCCCTCACAATATTGCAGGTTAGCCCACAGAGCTTGCCAATCGTGTCCTTCTCCAACGCCATTTCCCAATCGAACTCGGCTTTAATCTTGAAGAGCTTCTTGAAATCCGTATCGAGCGTACTTAACATGCTGTATATCCACGGCTCGCCTATCATGATTATCTTTATATCCAGCGGAATTGGCTCAGGCTTCAGACTAACAGTCGATAAGAGACCGATCTTGTGTTCTAGATTCTCAATTCCTTCGAGTCCGGAAAAGAGTACCTGCTTCAGAGTCTGCCAGACATAGGGTTCGCTCAGTACGCTCTTGGCATCAAGGACAAGATACCCGCCGTTCGAGTTATGTATTGCGCCTGGCCTTATCATGGTGTGGTCGGTATCAAGCATTCCCATCTTTGCTACATACTCTATTCTTCCGAAAAGGGAGGAGTAATTGGGGTTTGTTACCTCCACAATGGGTTTCCCCTCTATTCCCGAGTTGTCGACAAACAGATTGACCGCATATCTCTTGCCGAAAAAAGCTTTGGAGTCGATCTCCTGGCTGAAGAATACTCCCAGATTGTCAAGCAAGTCTTCCTTCATGCTCTCTATAAAATCAACGACCTCTTTGTTCTTGCTAAACTTGTCTTTCATCTCCTTTATGTGACCTTCAACTGCGAAAGAAGCCACGTTTCGATTCAATTCCTTGTACTTCTCACCATATTCTTTTTCCATCTTGCTCAATCTAAGAAGATACGAGTTGACTAATTCACGGACTTCCTCGCCTTTCTTGGTAAGCTGCTTCTGGTATTCCTCAGGTAAGGCTTCGTACACTTCCTGGGTAAGCGGTTTACCGTTCCAGAGAGGAATCGTTGCAACTCCTGTCTGGTTTATTTGAACAGTGAAATCCTTTTCTTTCGCCTTCTCTAACAATTCCTTCAGCATACTTGAACGCTTTTCCGATTGCTCATTCTGGATCGAAGTTACCTTCTGCTGGTAGTCCTCACTCTGAAAGCTCTCGCTGATCGAGTTGATAGCTATCTCAACAAACTCGTTCATCTCTTTCTGAAATACCTTCCCTGCCCCCGCTTCAAGTGGAATTGAATTTGGCGACCTTTGTTCATCAAAGTTGTAGACATATATCCAGTCGCCCGGAGTCTTTGTTCCTTCGACCTTCTTCTTCAGATAACGACTGACAAATGTTCTTCTTCCGGTGTTGTTACTGCCGGAAACAAAAACATTGTATCCCTTTGCGTTTATATAAAGCCCTGTCTCCAAAGCTCTTATGGCTCTCTCCTGTCCGATGAACTCCTCTAGTTCACTCAAACATTCAGTTGACTTTACATTCTTCGGCAGTGGAATTTTCAAATCTATCTCCTTCCAGCCAATTCTTTTCATTCATCTACCTCCTTCTTCTGATCGATTATAACAAATTGGACTCTTTGAGAGCCCATCTGAGACATTGAAAGTCACGAAAAATGATGCATAAAGATAAACCAGTTTGTCTTCAGGAACAGGTGAGTCTGAAGCTCTTACTGACAACAATTCCCTTCTCTGGAATCTCTTCAAGAACTGCCAGATTGTCAATTACAAACTCATGATGGAAGTCTTTGAATGCAAGTCTCTCCATCACAGGACCTATGTTGCTTCGATTAACATCATCTCCATAGGCAAGTGTTATATGAGGGATCCAGTGAGTCTCGCTGTAAACGGCTGCTTTGCTGTCCACCGCTTCACAGAGGACTTTACATAGCGATTTATGAAGAGAAGCCAACTTAGGACTTTTAGCTACTCCAATGAAAATTACCGGTCTCTCGCCAGTGAAAATACCAAGATATTCTGTCTTTGCCGAGAAGGCACCCATAACGGACGCAATCTCTTCAAGCATGGGATCTGAAGTGACAGTCGTCTCTTCGAAAATGCAATAGCTAATGTGTGGAAGTGGATTGAGCATAACCGAACGAAATCCGAAGTCTGTTTTCAATTCATTCCACAGCTCTCTGACAAACCGATTCAGATCGTCTGGAAGAAGAGAAACGAGAGCTTTCAGAACGCCACCTCCAATCTGAATATAAGTGAATTATATCAGTCAGAGGCTTTTGCCCTATCAGAAAACTTCTTACTTCTAGATGCGATCTCTGGCAGAAGTATTAGAGTAAGAACCATTCCCACAACAAGTCCGCTAACCATCAACTTCGCCACATCAACGTACAACAAGAGAGGTGAAAGCAGAAGAACTGAAAAGCCGGCAACAAGACTAAGCCCGTTTGCAAGAATTGCATTTGCGGTCTGTTGATATGCCCTACGTGAATCGCCGAACCTCCTGAACCAGATAGTGAAGTGAATCGAATAATCGATTACCAGCCCCATCAACATTCCCGAAATGAGCGCTGTAGAAATGCTCAACGGGATCCTGAAAAGCGCCATAAAAGCGAAGTTGAAAAGAGTTGTAAGGAGAATAGGTATCGTGGCGATGATTGTCGACTTCAGACTTTTGAATATCGTGAATAGGAGGAGCATGATAAGCCCAAACGATACTATCAAGCTCTGAATCTGATTGTTAACAACAGAGGAGTTCACGCTCTTCCATATAAGCGTAGTTCCAGCCAGATTGAACCTGAAATTGTCATCCAGTTCCGGATAGCTCATTATTAGTTCTTCGACGGCCAACTTCAGTTTTTCGGCGCTTCGACTGTCGCTCTCCGGAGAGAACAGATTGAATCGTATAGCATTGTCGCTCACAAGAAGTGATGTAGAGTCACCGAAAACATCACTTGAGTTCAGTACTCTCACCATAAGCGTCAACGGAACGCCCGTCTCTCTTGACAGATCGAGAAGACTCATGACCTTCGAAACTCCATCAAGTCTCTTTAGCTCCGCTTCGAACGCTTCCAAACTCTCTACATGATCTGTCGTTAATGCAATGCTATCCCCTTCTTTTGGTGTAACCATCAGCGAATAGTTTGTCAGCCAACCGAAAGCCTCTTTCATGGTGTTTGCGCTTCTTCTAATCTCCGAATTCTCTTTGAAGAAATTATACTGGTCAATAGTCATTGGAATTGACATGATCAGAAAAGGAGAGGCGATACTGCCCACTATAACGGCCCAGACAACTACCTTTTTCGCAAGACGATTTACGTCTCTTGGAGGTGATGCACGTTGCGGATTCACAGTTTCTCTTGAAGACACAAGCCCCGGGAGCACGACAATTGTGAAAACCGCAGAGAGGAAGATTCCTGAACAGACGAATATACCCATCTCCTGAAAGGCCTTCAAGTCGAGCAGAATGTATGAAGAAAAGCCTGCCATCGTTGTCAAAGCAGATAAGAGAACAGGAACTCTCTCCTCGTGAACTGTCCGACTGACGGCATTCTTAAGATGAATGTTTTCTTCAAACCTTGAGAGGAAATGCATCCCGTATGCACTTCCAATAATGACGATAAATGAAGGGATCATAACGGTCAAACTGTTGATCGAAAGCTTCATTATACCCATTACTCCAACTATCGCCATTACGGAGGCCAGAGGAGGAACCAGCGTAAGCAAAGCAAGCGAGACCTTTCTGAACTTGATTACGTAGATCATGAAAATGGCAAGTAGAATGAAAGGTGGATACTTGAAGGTAAGATCGATTATTGATCTGAATGTCTCTGTGTTGGCAACGCTCTCTCCAATTAGTCTATAGCCCTTTACATCGAGAGAATCGAGTTTCGATCGAAGTTGAGGGACAAGTGTGTCGCTGCTCAACTCATTTCCGTCTGCGATTGTAATCAGTATGCCGTAATAGCTGCCGTCAGAAGATATCAGCAGGTTACTGTATATTGGATCTGTCAGCAGATCTTCATTCAGCACCAATTTCCCATCTTCCAAGTACACGTAGTCCTCAGCTGGAATTCTCAAAGTGAAAAGATTGAAGCTTCCCAGCTTCATCGCGTTAGTGGCTGACAACACCGAGTTAACCCAGTCAAGAGACTTTATCTCATCTGATATTCTTTTCAGAAGCTCGAGTGGAGTTTCCGATGCATTAAGAATCACCATGATCGATCCAGTGTCTCCAAAAACCTCCGCGATTCGGTTGAACGCTGCCAGTTCAGGATCATCATCGCTCAGAAATGCTGCGGGCGAGGGATCGAAGCTGAGACCGTTGATTCCCGACAATAGAATTATTACTACGGCAGCTAATAATGCGAAGGACACAGCTCTTCTCATATGCCCACCTCATAAACTTAGCCAATTATATCATCCGGCAACAGGATTGCCTGCGCTGTATAGAAATCATCTGCCAGATCAACAGAATTTCTTGACATTATGTGAAATGTATCGGGTCTTGTCGTAGAATAGGTTCGGGNNTAGATGATTGACTGTAAAAAACTTACGAAAGCATTCGATAAGAGCCCCGTAGTAGACGAAGTAGATCTGCTGGTTAACTCTGGCGAAATATATGGCTTTCTGGGACCAAACGGAGCCGGAAAGACAACGACGATTAGAATGCTTACCGGTACGCTTAGACCTACTTCGGGAGAGATAAAAATCCTCGGCATGAACTACTCGAATAATGAGCTTCAGATAAAGAGCAAGATCGGTGTTGTCCCTGAAGAACCAAGAATCTATTCCTACTTCACAGGAGCGGAGTTCCTTGAGTTCATCATGGATGTCTTTCCCGATAAGAGACAAGAAGCGAAGAAGAGAGTCGGCGAACTATGTGAAGCGTTTGGAATAGATTATCTGGGGAAGATGATATCTGAGATGTCTCACGGTATGAAACAGAAGATAATGGTTATCTCTGTTCTGATGAGGAGACCAGAAGTCATCTTTTTGGATGAGCCGACCGTAGGTCTCGATGCAAGAAGCGCGAAGATACTTAAGATGCTTCTTGAGAAGTATAAGGGCGAAGGCTCTACCATTTTCATGACCACACACGTGCTGGAGATAGCGGAAAAGATGTGCGACCGGATAGGCATAATCAACAAGGGGAAGCTAATTTCCGAGGGCACGATGGATGAGCTAAGAAGGAGAGCAGGAGCCGACAACAAAGAGACTCTCGAGAACCTCTTCCTGCAGCTTACTGGCGAGAACGAAGACATCCAGGAAATTGTAGGCGCATTGTGAGGTGTCTATTTGAACGACCTTAAGCTGTTCCTTAAGTACAAGCTCTTCATGTTTCCGGGCAAGAAAGGCACAAGAGGAGGCCTTTCGGGCCAGCTATTCGTCTTTGCAGTATTCACAATCATGATCGGAATGTTTCTCTGGAACGTGTATGGTGCGACTTCTGGAGTAGCCGTTGAAGGCGTCTCCCTTGGCAAGGTCATGGCCGGATTTTTTCTGACAATCTCAGGGCTGTTCTTTCTAATCTCATTTTCGGCCACATCGTCTTATCTCTTCATGAGAAACGATGAGATAGACATGCTTCTCGTTCTTCCGGTAAAGAGAGTGAGTATCATAGTCTATCAGATTATTATCTCGACCCTATATCAGGGGCTCACTCTGTCCGTCTTTCTGGGAATCGCTCTTCCATACCATCTCAGAATCGATCCCAATCCATGGATCGGAATCCCTTCACTTGTTCTCGTGGTAATAAACACCGTACTTCTGGCTTCCATCGTTTCTGTAGCTCTTGGGAAATTCATGTCCAGGGCAGTCGCAAGAAAAGTAATGTTCATCGTTCAAATTGCGGCAGCTTTCATGTTCTTCATAATAGTTCAGTTAGTTCCACGGAGCACGGATAATATACCGCTTTATCTGCAGAAGCTCGCAAGCGCTTGGGAAGTTTTTTCAAACCCTCTGAATATCTTCACCTGGAGTGTTAAGTCTTCGGAAAGCCCTCTGTACCTCCTAGTTGGATTAGCGGCAATTCCTTTGCTGGGATATGTTTTTTTCAGGGTTGCCTCATCTATCAAATTCGAACCGGTATCATATTCCAAGAACAAGCAGAAGACCGTGACCTTCAATGACAGGCGGGGATGGGTTTTGCTCAGAAGAGAACTAAAGATATATAGACGCTATGAACAGCTAATATACTATCTTTTCTATCCCGTTGTCTTTGGACTTGTTTTTGGCCTTATCTCAGAAGAAGTAGTAACATCGATCTTCACTATGGTACTTATTAGTACCATCTTCACCACTATACAATCCGCCTTTTTGATGGGCAGAGAGTATCCCTTTATTGAGACAACAAAGATATTGCCTCTTTCTCTGGGAAGGATGATAGCCATAAAAACCACTCTACCTGTTCTGTTGGGGACAGTTCTCTTTGTGGGCGTTCTAGGCGTAAGCATCTTGATCAAGAGAGGTTCTTTCGGTTATCTTATGGTTGTTCCGGCTGTCTTTGTGCTTTATGTGACATCCTCTCTGCTCGGTATAAGAGGTGTTCTTTCGTCACCTCCCGATCAAATGGATAATCCGAATGCTTTCATGAGAACGAAATTCGTTCTTCTGAATCAGTTGATCTGTATGGGATTGAGTTTTGGGGCAATAATGCCTATCACGTTGATTCTGAAAGGCGCAGTTGACGGCACCGGCACAGCTTGGCTCCTTCTAGTATCACTGACATCGTTGGCAGTAGCGCTTCTTATATCTCTTCTGAGCTACAAAAAAATCTCACAAATAATCAAGAGCATCTAGAAAGACTCTATCTCTATCATTTCCCTAAACTTAATCACCAGTTCGGGGTCAAATTGAGTACCGGAACATCTCTTTATTTCGTCAATTGCTTCCTGTCTGTTCCTGGCTTTGCTGTATGGTCTGTCATTTGTCATTGCATCAAAGGCATCTACAACAGAGAGAATTCTGCATTCAACGGGGATCTTATCGCCCTCGATACCCAGAGGATAGCCCTCACCATCCCATCTTTCATGATGCCTGAGAATTAGATCTGCGACTGAAGAGAGGTCTGGAGATGACACGGCGATCCTGTATCCCTTTTCTGGGTGAAGTTTCATCACTTTCCATTCATCATCATCCAGTGGGCCTGGTTTGAATAGTATTCTATCTGGAATTCCAACCTTTCCCAGATCGTGAACCTGAGCAAAAAGTGCTAGGTCGCTGAGTTGCCGAGAACTCAGTCCTGCTCTTCTTCCCAGTTCTAAACACATCCTCTGCAGTCTCTTTGCATGACCGCCAGAGATTTGATCCTTTTCGGCCAGAGTAACTAGCAGCGTGTTCACCATCTGGCTTCTGACGCTGGAGCTCCTGTAAAGCTTGTCACGATACATCAGGTCATCTGCATGCCTCAGAGTCTCGACAAGAGATTGTTCCTGTCCCTTACTGGTAGCGATTCCCATGGAAACACTCAGAGGAGGTCCGATGTGATCTCTGTTGAATTTACCGACAATCTCCCTGACTCTCGACGCGATCTTCTCGGTCGTAGCTTCATCCGTTCGTATGAGAATAACTGCAAATTCGTCTCCACCAAACCTTGCAATAATATCAGTCTTTCTGAAACAGGATCTCAGAATCCTCGAAAACTCTAAAAGTATCTGATCTCCTCTTGCATGGCCCATCGTATCGTTAATTAGCTTCAGACCGTCGACATCGGCCGAAACGATTGAAATAGGATAGAATCTCGATCCTTCCAACCTGATGAGTTCTTCCTCGAAATAGAACCTGTTGTACAAATCAGTAAGCCCGTCGTGAAGAGACATGTAATTCATACGCTTTTCGGTCTCGATTCTCACGATCGCTTCGCGGACGTGAGACATAAGAAGTTCAGTCAGTCTTAGCTCCTGTTGGCCAAACTTCGACCTATTCGCGGACATCGCCTGAAAGACTCCAACATCTCCAACCGGAACGCTTAGGCCGGCACGGTAGATGTCGTTTGATTTGAGAGTGCCGGGGAACTCCTGGATATCATCGATTATGTAAGGCTTCTTCTCTCTGAAAGTCTTCCCGACAATTCCAACATCTTTCGGCATTACAATTGGGTCTCGCGGATTTAGGTTGGAAGATGCCTTGATTACTAGATTATCCTCTTCATTGACACAGATGAAGCATATATCAAATTCAAGGATCTCATTAGCTGCTTCAATCACAGAGTCGTATACATCCTGGAAGGTTCCGCATCTTTCCAGATTGAGAGCTGCGTCGTGAAGCCGTTCTATTCTGAACCTATCTCTCTCAAGAATCTCCAGATTTCTCATGCGTTCAGATATATCTCGGGCAAAAGTAAATTCGTATTCGCTTTCATCGTACCTGAAATAATTCCTGTTAATCTCGACGGGAAAGACAGAGCCGTCCTTTCTCACATGATAGGCTTCAAATGTATCCCTTCCTTTTGACTTAAGCCTTTCCCAGCTTACTCTTCTATCCATTGCCTCCATCGATTTATCGAGATCATTTACCTTCAGTCCGGAAATCTCATCCTTTGTGTATCCAAGATTCTTACAGGCCGCGCTGTTTGCATACAGTATCGTGCCGTCAGGAGCAATCCAGAAGGCCTCATCGTTCGCATTATCCAGTCCGAACTGAATAAGCTTAATCTTCCTAAGCGCCCTTCTTTCTTCGGTCACATCGTTTGCAGAGCAGACAACAGACTCTATATTTCCGAATTCGTCGATATCCGGCGTCTTCGTAATCTCCAGGATTCTTAGCTCTCCAATCGAGTTCTCTGAATTCTGCTCAAAAACAACTTTCTCTTTTCGAGCGAAAACTTCCTTGTTGCTTTCAACACATTCTATTGCCTCCTGTTCCGTGAGAATCTCAAAGACATTCTTCCCATCAATTTCCTCCGGGTGCCTGCCAAAAAACTTTGCAAACGACTCATTGACGATTCCGAAAGTCTCCTGATCTCTGAAGTACCAGATCAGTGTCGGAATCTTATCCAGAAGCAGAGACATTTCTCTGTTCCTTCTGACAAGAAACTTCTTGCCAGCCATTCGCTGTATAGTAGCGGTGAAGGCGAATGTCAGAAGAAAGACGAAAGCGATTGCGGCATAGTTAGCCGGTAGCCATCTGCGTTCAAGAGAAACTGAGACTCCTGCTAATAGCAGACTCCCCTTCTCGCTATTCAAGCTGTATCCTTCTGTTGTAAGCAGACTCAGAATTCCCTCGAGATCTAGCTTCAGAATGACATACCCATCCTTTGAGCTCTCTGAACCAGCGTTGTTGGTGAAGGCAGAAATTGCAAAAAGATCCTTGCCCACTGAGAAGATCTCCGAGTAGTCTCCTCCTTCAACAGTAGGCGTGACGGCAATTTCAAACTTCTCACCAGCAGACGCAAAAACCTCATCATTATAAAAAACAGCAACACCTTTGATATGCATATTACTGGCCAGCATCTCCATTAGGTAGTGATTGGTGAAATCGTTGTCATTCTGCATAACAGCTTCATAAAACGAATCCCGATGAAAGTGGCCGATTAATGTGGTCTTTGCAGTGTTTTCCGCGATCATTCTTGCGGAGTTGGCAATTTGACTTTCAACTTCAGAATACCTGACTTCTGTCACCGCAAAACCTATAACGGCCCAGAAAAGCGTTGCTAGAGCAGCCAGAGAGATAGGTTTAAGCCAATTCTTCATAAATACTCCTGTATGAGAAACGACTGGTTTTGTCAAGTCTATCATTTTTGCCGTCACGATACCCAGAAAGCACTACTCAGTGACGTGCTCTTGACTGCCAAAGGATTCTTTAAGATCAGAGTTTTGAAGAGTGATCGTTTGAGCAATGCCAGCTTTTTAAAAATCAATTATTTGCCTGAAAATCATAGTGAAGATTGCGGGATTTATAATGTGGAATCTCCATAGTTGTTTCCACAATACTGGTTGTGGTTGCAGTGTGCCAAGAAGGCGAAGAAGGGAACTTCAAGCCATGCTTAATCGAAGATGAGGGAG
>NZ_DJHG01000019.1:0-539 GCF_002432955.1 Mesotoga sp. UBA5825
TCTCCAGCAAATCATACTATTTGAGCCACTAGTATAATTATGCTCACTCAATCCATGAGTTCAGTTATAGAAGCGGAACTGAGTCTAATAATCGAAATACGATGACTTGTTTGTAAAGTTTATGGCACAAATTCTTCAGTGATTTCTCCTTCTGAAGATGAGGTATGCTAGACTTTCATTTGTAAACAAGAAGTACTTCTTCACAACTCCGGGTTAGAAGTCTCTTTCTTAATAACCGGCGTGTTTACTGTTTTGCACTGCAAGATGAGCTTCATGTTTTCGGCCCTGAGATATCGCCGGTTAATGTTCAGAACACCAAGGAAGTTTTCGGGAGGTTATTATGGCTAACAAGAAAAGAGAGGAAGAATGGAAAGAAGTCAAGAAGAGATGCAAAGTCGGTGATGAAACGATTCGCATGGCGAAGGAACTGGGAATAAGTCCAAAGACGATGATAAAGAATATACCCAACAAAGCGGAGAAGTGGAAGGCGCCTGTCGATGTCTGGATAAGAGACATGTACGAAAAGGTGAAAGAAAAGA
>NZ_DJHG01000019.1:595-7311 GCF_002432955.1 Mesotoga sp. UBA5825
GACAAGCAAGACTAGAGGTTCTCTTCATTTGAGTGAACAGTTTGATGGCAGTCAAGGGACACAGATCTCGATCAATCCTTTCATGCCTAAGAGAAGATCAGAAAGCGCAAATGGAATGACAGACCATTCCATCGCTCCAAAATGAAGTATCTTCCAGACAAAAGGCGCCTACAATTAACAAGAACTATTAGAGCTCTTTAGAGCGAGTTCTATAGCCGGAATGGTTTTTCAGACCTCTTAATGTTCAAGGATTTGTTCAGGTTGAATCAGGGGTCACAATACTTGAGATCACAAAGAGCGTTCCTATCGACCACAACTGAGGTGAGCAGCTGGCGGGATACTCTATTAACTTTCCTGACGTCTCGATTTTTGACAGACCGCTGAAGAGTTCGGGGAGGCGATTGTCATGATGCCTTTCCTTCGCCTTCAAGAGGTCTAGAGCGAGCCCCTTGGCCTTTTCCGAAAAGCCGTAATTCATAAGCCCAAGCAGAATAAGCGAGTTGTCGTGCGGCCAGACGCTACCGTTGTGGTAGGAGAAGGGATTGTAGCGCTTCATTCTGCTCGAGAGCGTTCTTATTCCCCAGCCGGTGTACATTTCTTCGGAAAAGAGCCGTTCCACTAGCGCCTCTGCTTTGTCTTCGTCCACTATCCCTGTCATGAGGCAGTGGCCTGGGTTTGAGGTTATCGAGTCGACCGGAGTCTTGTTCTTATCGAGAGCCGTAGCGAAGTAGCTCTCGCTCTCGAGCCAGAAATCACGATTGAAATTGATCTTTAGAGCCGCCGCTCTAGAGGCATAGAGCGAGGCTATCTCTCTTTTGTCAAAGAGAACCATGAGCTTTTCGAGGCATTTGAAAGCGTCGTACAGATATCCCTGAACCTCTACGAGGGCAAGGGGCGGTTCTGCAAGCCTTCCGTCCGCGAAGCTCACCGAATCTGAGGAATCCTTCCAGCCCTGATTTACGAGGCCGCTGCCCGAAGGAGCAAACTCGATATATCCGTCGTTATCCGGGTCGGCATAATCGTCGATCCATTTTGCAGCTGCCATGACGTTCTTCTCAATGGATTTCACGAAGTTACTGTCATCTGTCTGAACGTAATACCTGTGAGCTAGCATTATGAAGAGAAGGGTAGCATCGATCGTGCCGTAGTATCTTTCGAAGGGGAGTTTCCCTGACAGAGAAAGCTCGTTCAGGCGTGTCTCGTGAACGATCTTTCCCGGCTGTGCTTCGGTCTTATGATCTTCCTCTTTACTTTGAAGGTGAGCATGTACCGTAAGAATATTTCTTGCTATTTCGGGAAGGAGATCAACTGTCTGAAGCCCAAAGATGAGGCTATCCCTTCCGAAGACGGTCGCGTACCAGGGAAGACCGGCTCCAGGAAAGTCCCCGTAGATCGTGGGAATCATGAGAGTCTTTAGATCCCCCAGCTCCCTTTCATTCAGCAGCGGAGTGTCCTTGACAGGTGAGATGTCCTTCACGGGTCTTTCCGACAACAGCTTCTTGAAGATCACTTCTTTCTTCAATTCTTTGCTTACTCTGAGCTTCCCGGAAAGACTGGAACTTCCGCCAGACATTATTTTCATTGAAAGAGCCGGTAGAGAGTTCTCAACGATGTCTTTCTCGAAATCATTTTCAAACTCAAAGTTATTCGTTGTAGATGATGACAGCGTCCTAGATATATCCAGCCCTTTGTAAGCGTCGTTTTCTCCTCTAACAGAAAACATGTCTTCAAAGGCGCAGCTGATTTCAAATTCGAAGGACACTTCTATATCCTCTGCCGAATAGTTCCTGACCGTTAGCTCTGTGTAAAGTGTGTTTCCCTCCGCGCGGAGGCTTTCAGTCACATAGATATCGAAATGTGGAGCCTCGGGTTTAGATAGGCCAAGATAACGGACTTCAATCCCGTCCCATGAAAAGTCAGAGTGAAGTCTTCTGAGTTGTAACGATGATTTGAGGACCATTCTCGAAATGAAACGGGTGTCCTCCAGGTAAAGTCCGGCCGCCTTTTCGCTGTCGCAGTCGATGATCCCTTTGTCATCTGTCACGACCATGAGATTTCCATTCTTGAAGATCTTCATTTCAACACCTCTTGGACTGAAGGGTTCTGAGGTTCTTCAAATTTCGATTTTACACTTATACAAGCCTGCTGAGCCGAACTTCTCTACTCGTTTCAGGCGATCCTGGAAAACTGGCTCTCGACACAGGTAGAGCAGATCACTGTATATTCCAGGCAGCAATGCAAAACGCCCTGCTGTGTTAGCTTTTCTCTGTCTTCTCCCGATCGACCCTTTTCAATTTGAAAGACTCTTCTAAAGGTTCGCCGAGAAGATAGTGGCTGAACCAGGCGAGATTCTGAGTCATTATCGCCCTGTGGAGGCCGGGCTTGTCTGCACCGTGACCCATGCCCTTGTAGATCACGAGTCTGACGGGAACGTTCATCTCTCTCAACCCCTGATAAAGTTCGAAGGCGTTAGGCGGTGGAACCCTCGTGTCCGAGCCGCCGTGTTGAATGAGGGTTGGTGTTGAAGCATTCTTTATGTATGAGATAGGCGAAGTCTGCTCGTATATCTGAGGATCTTCCCAGGGGTTGTCGCCGAGGTATCGGTGACAGAATTCATGGATGTCTGTGTTCACATGATAAGTCATCCAGTTGGATATCCCGGCTCCCACCGAAGCGGCTTTGAATCTCTTTCCGTAAGTTGCACAGAAGGCCGAGATGTACCCGCCCTGGCTCCAGCCCATTACTCCGATGCGGTCTTCGTCCACGAACCCTTTTTCGATAAGATGATCGACTCCGCTAATTACGTCTTGGTAATCTCCAATCCCCAGGTTTCTGTAATTCAGTTTCCTGAAGTCTCTTCCATAGCCCTCGCTCCCACGGTAGTTGGGCTCCAGCACAAGTACACCTTTAGAAACAAGCTGCTCGATAGGGTAATAACTGCTGGTCACTCTCGCAGCAAGGGCAGTCCAGGTAGGTCCTCCATGAACAAGAACCACAAGCGGATGTTTCTTCATCGAGTCGAAGTCGACGGGGAGATTCAAGACGCCGTGGATTTCGGTGCCGTCGTTGCTCTTCCAAGAGAGTCTTTCCTTTCGTACCCTTTCTCTCTTGGGCTGCAAAGACGCAATATCCGTTATCTTCTTCCCATCGAGGTAGATCTCGACAGGTTCATCATCTGTGGCCATGGCCATCGCTAAGTGCTCTCCATTTGGCGTCGTACTGGAAGCCATAACCAGCTGATCCTCATTCGTCAGCCGTGCGATGGTGCCTTTCTCTCCCAGCAGGCCCAGGCTGATCGTGCAGTCCTCTATCCAGCTCACGAAGAAGCCCTTCTCTGTCCAGGAAACCAGCTCTATGTTCAGGTCGTGTTTTACCACCACCCGTTTCTTTGAGAGATCTGAAAGATCTACGATCTCAACGGCCCCGTTATCCATCCAGGGATCTTCTTCTTCGGGAACGACGACTGCAAGTTTCTTCGAATCAGGAGAGAATGCGAATCCCCTGGGATGCGTCAGCGGCAGTTCTTTCAGTTTCCTATCGGCATTCATGAGAAATACTTTAGCTTTGTCGAAGTCGTTTACATCGCTCGTCGGAGGCGCAAGAAGGGCGACATGATTTCCGTCAGGAGAAAGAGCGATCGAAGAAACATGAAACTCCTTTCCGTCTGTCAGCTTATCGAAAAGCGTCTCTTCAGATCTCATATCCTTGGGCAGTTCGAATCTTGAAGAGTATTTCTTCATTGCGCGTGAGAGATGAACGAAGAAAAGCGAGCTGTTCTTCGGTTCTTCATCTATGTAGTCGAATTCGCCGTAGTTCTCTTTCCTCTTTTTAAGTTCCTCGCTTTCGGGAGAGGCAGCAACTAGATAAAGCCCGTCGTTCTTACGGCTCCACTTTATCTGGCTTATGTCGTTCTCGAAAGTAAGTAGCTTGAACGTTCGCTTCTCTTCGAAATCGAAGATCATAACGTCGTTCTTGTTTTCTCCGCCGGTCTTCTGGAGAAAGGCAAGTCTCTTAGAATCAGGATCCCAATCGGGAAGAGAAGAGTCGAATTCATCGTTCGAGACATGCAGAGCAGTCCCACTTTCTGCATCATAGACCACAACCGTACTTAGGTATTTATTGTCGTCCCAGTCTGTATGCCTAACCGTATAGGCAACCTTTTTGCCGTCGGCCGAAATAACGGGACTGTTTACAACAGGAAGCGAAAGCTGCTCCTCTATCGTGAGATATCCGTCGCTCAAATCATATCCCTCCCATCTGAAATAAGAAGACAGTACTATCATAGTCTATCCTTTAAAAACAAGCAAAAGGTCTGCCAACAACCTTCTCACCGCACCAAAGTCCACTTCAAACGCCTGTATTGAAGTCACTTTATCGCACTATATTCTAGCTCACAGATATATGATCTTGAAGAAGATACATAGGAGAGGTTTTTTCTATCGTTCATTCTTTTGCTATCGCATCCATTCTCTTGGCAGGATTCACTCGGGCCTCAGATAGCAGGTGTCAATCCCGGCTGGCTGAATGAAGGAGATGTTGGCATGAAGATTACCTTCCTTCCCCATTCACGATTAGGCAACTGGGATTTCTTTCTTAGTCTGGCCTTCGTTGTCTTGCTCTTTGCCCAGATACAGTTCTCATTGATTCCTCTGCCAGTCTTCTCTGTTATGGCTCTGGGAGTAGAGGGCTTTGTCTTATCTATGATCGCTTTTCTCAAAAGGGATAGAGCAGCGGGAAAGCTGCTTTCCATAATTATTGGAGCCGCGATTATCTTCTTCTTCGGATCTATACTGATCATGTCTACCGACCTCTTCAAGGGTTTTCTCGATGCGAAGGACTACCTGCAGAAGTCGGAAAGAGAGAAGCTCAATAACATAAACATCTGGCAATTCGACGGCGTAGCCGGAAACTGGATGTACGTTACTGACTATGCCGGCCCCCGGTATCGTGTCAAGCTAGATGGCTCGGTCGGCACCAGAATGAATTGAACCCGGTCTTTCGGCCAAGGCTCACATTCCGCTTATCATCTTCGACAACCTAATTTCTGGTGAAGACGCGTAGTTCGCAGTTCTTGCTCTTTTTGCTGCATGAGTTTCCGTCAATGTTGATTTGGAGTGTCTCCCTGTATAATTAGCTCAAAACTTATACTTGCTTAATACCCTTTGACTAGCCGTGTCTCGCGTCTTGAATCCGATCTTGAAATCAGGAAATTTGGTGTAGTCCCGACTAGAGAGCAATTCCCGTCTCTAATTCGATCATTGCAGCTTCAGCTAAGAGTCACATTATGCCCATTCATTTTAACTGGAAACACGATTGGAGTTTTCATGATTGCCAAATTAAACTGAACATTGGTCCTAGTTTTCAGGAAAGAGGAGGAGTATCCGTGGTTTCAAAGAGACTGGTAATGACCTGTTTCATACTGATTATGTTGATCTCGAGCCTATTCTCCTTTCAGCCAGAACTCACTCTTGATCCTATCGAGGCGAAGTCCATAGCGAAGGAGGCTTATATTTTCGCCTACCCTATGCTNNAGAACTACCGGCCCCGGCCCGACGACGTTCATGGTTGCCGGTCCACACTGGGATGGAGAAATTCCCGCAGGCATAGACAGGGTGGTGTACAGCGAAGGTAATTTTGTCTACTGCGTAGTGAGAACCGGCGTGAACAGTGAACTGCAAGGAGACCTTCAAAAGGTTCTCGAGATACAGCAGCAGTACAAATCGCAGGCTCTCAGTGATTATTGCGGAAATCCTTCTACGGAAGAGACTCGTTCCGTAGATCTGCCTCCTTTCGATCAAAGTGTTGCCGACTCGACTGGTTTTATCGGATACTTCAACTTTCTTCTCGGGCAGCTTGAAATACACCCTTCGGAGGAGGCTCTAATCGACGGTTTTTCTAGGATCGGAATCGGACCGAATTATCCATTCGATCCCGATAGCCTTTCAGAAGCCGTAAGAGAAGCTGTGAGGAGGCAATAACTGAAGCCCGGGACGAGATCTATGCAATGGAGACGAAGATAGGGATCGTTCAGGACGGCTGGTCTTTGCCAGAAAGAATCTTCGGTAATAGGGACAGAATGCAGGGTCTGCATCTGATGAGGGCGGCGGCAGCTCATCTTGGACTTTATGGGAACGATCTGGAAGAGACCTTCTATCCAAACTGTCTGTCTGATAGCGATGGTGACAAATTGGATGCTTCAAAATACAACTACGTCATTACCTTCAGCAAGGATCGGTTGCCTCCGGTTGATCCGAGAGGATTCTGGTCGCTCACAATGTACGACAAGGACCAGTTCCTTGTGGAGAATCCCCTGAACAGATACTCTATCGGCGATAGATCAGAATTGAAATATGGCGAGGATGGCTCTCTGGTTCTATATCTGCAGCATGAATCACCCGGAGCATCAAAGGAGTCGAACTGGCTTCCGACACCCAACGGGGAGTTCAAGCTCACCATGAGGATCTATATACCATTGCCCGAAGGGCTGGATCCTCTTTACTGTCCGCCTCCTGTTCAAAAAGCCGGAGAGATCAGTGAATAGTTGCGTTGACTTCGACAACTCACAAACTCTTCTGTGATCGGTGATGACTGATGTCTAGCGTAAACTGTAATACTGTGATTCGACTTTGACGGCAAGGAATCTAAGAAGAGCTAAACAAGCGGAAAAACGAAAAGAGAAAGAGACGTACCACCACAAAGACCTATGAGTGGATTGC
>NZ_DJHG01000019.1:7351-8622 GCF_002432955.1 Mesotoga sp. UBA5825
GGGCGCCGTTTTTCGCTATAGCAAGTCATTTTCCAACAACGAGGCTTAGCGACTAACTCTCCTTCCTTTGCAACCCTAACCAAATGTGGTTCACACGGGAACAGCAGCATGAGATATGTATTTTCCCTTTCCCCATATCTGGCAAGTCCTCCATTTCATACTACCCTCAAAGAAATGATAGTCTTTCAAGGCGGCAGTTTATTGAAGTGGATGGAGCATTATAAAGACTATAATAGTAAGAAGTGAAAATGAGGAGATTGCTCATGAATACCGTTGTCTGTATTGGAGATAGTATTACCTATGGCCGCGTGGGTGTGAGTTACTTCGAGATGCTGAAAAGCGAATTCCGGGGAAAGCTTGAGTTTATAAATAGTGGAGTGAATGGAAACCTCTCTTATGACGTTCTCAAGAGAATCGAGAAAGTGACCAGCATGAAGCCAGATATTGCTATTCTCCTGGTAGGAACAAATGACGTGTGGGCGACCTATTCAGAAAAGACCATGAAAGCCTATATCAGAAAAAACAGACTACCCGAGAGACCTTCAAGAGAAAGCTACGCAAGAAACCTCGCTGGGATCCTCCAAAGGCTCAAGACCTCCTCCATTGCTCATGTAGGCGTAATGTCGCTGCCTTTGATCACNNATAACCTCACAGATGGACTTGTGCTATATGGATCTCAATGAACGTCAGCGCGATTACCTGAAAAAGGCAGATGAAAGACCTTCGTCAGGGCGGGAAGTCTCCTGGGAATTCACATTGAGAATGATATTCAAACACATCTTGTTGAGAAAGAGTTGGGACGCTCTCTCGCAGGAAAATGGATTTCTGTTGACGGTGGATCATGTTCATCAAAATACCACGGGAGCAACCCTGATCAAAGATTGCGCCTCGGAGTTCTTGAGGAAGCTTTCGCTTCCAGATAGCTGATTCCTTCAGTGCTCATGATTGGAACAACGGACTAAGAGCTGTTCATTTGCACTTGACCGGAATCCCTGTTTAAGGAAGCTCTTCCTTCTTCATAAGCAAAGGACGGCTCTTCACAGCGTATAGCGGTTCTTAAGGGACCAGTAGTAGGACCAATTACGTTTCTTAGGATTCGACAGAGTATCTCTCTTTGCTTTTCCGTTTTGCGAGCAGAGTTTTCTTATGTAGTTATTTTGGAACACATTACTATGAGCCCCATAATCGATTGTACTAGTGAACTTCTTGCCAGTAAGCCCTAGGGCTCTTGATTCATGATTGCATTTCATATAGTGCAACTCAAATCAAGA
>NZ_DJHG01000019.1:8635-10642 GCF_002432955.1 Mesotoga sp. UBA5825
TTCAGGAGGGGATCGCTGTGTACGAATGGCACGAAAACGTTCAGCAGATAATCGAACTTATCGAGCGAAATCTAGAAGATGGGCTAACTCTCTCGGAAGTGAGCGAGAACCTTTTCTACTCGCCATTCTACTGTACAAAGAAGTTCCATGCTCTTACCGGGATTAGGCTGAGAGATTACGTCCGGCTTCGAAGGATCTGCAAGGCCGCGCTGGAGCTTCGAGATACAGAGAAGTCGATCGCCGAGATAGCTATCGACAATGGGTTTTCCTCGCAGGCGGCTTTCAGCAGATCGTTCAAGAAAGCATATTCTATTTCACCCAAAGAGTTCAGAATGTCCCCAAAGCCTATTCCCCTTCTGCTGAAAAGGATCGTCTACGACCCCCACTTTCTGGGCATCAAAAGGAGGTGCAACTTGAGCGAAAAGGAACTGGAGAGGATCGAAGTGAAGATAGAGAAACTGCCTGCACACAAGTTCATCGGAATCAGGAATATCAACGCTAAGGGATACTTCCACTTCTGGGAACTTCAGGAAGGCATTCCCGGTCAGGACTGTCACACAGTGACGGGTTTGCTCGAAAGCATTCAAAGCCTTCACGGTCAGATCGGCGGATGGTACTTCGAAGGAGATAAGCGGGGCTATCTATACGGAATCGAAGTGCCAATCGATTACAGAGGAGAGGTACCCGAAGGTATGGAGTGTACTGTCGTTTCAGAAAGCGAGTATGTGATCTTTTACTACCCGCCTTACAATTACGAGGAAGAAAACACCGCAGTCATGTCAACCGTCAACGAGCTGGCCTGGAACTGGAATCCCGAAGACTCGGGTTATGAATGGAACACTGAGAATCCGATCTACCAGAGAAGCGACCCGGAGAATTATGGATATTCTATCTGCCGTCCCGTTAAACTTCTGAAGAAATAGCAGCAAAAGCCCCAGGCGCCGGGGCTTTCTATAGACTTCCTTTTGGTCGATATTCATTGAACTTTCAAGTAATACTGTTTCTAGGCACTAACTTTCTGTAATTAAGCAAAGTGATCGCATCTGCGACGTCTGTTGCTAGAGGGAAATTGTTAATCAGTGAAGAAAGTACGAGTGTTTTCAAGGCATCTGGAAACAGCGATAACTTAAGCGAATAGCTCATAATCGACACTAGAGTTTTCCTCAGTAAAGATTTCCATCATATCTCCCTTCAGACAAAAATAAACGACTCTCTTTCCTCTCTAGAGGACTTTGTTTCAGATGAAGCAAGATGGTATTCTCTTTATGAGTAATCGATTACGTAATCGATTACTTAGAGAAGGAGAAGTGAAGATGGCCGTTAGAATTAAAGATGTAGCGCGGAGGGCAGGAGTTTCAACTGCCACTGTTTCAAGAGTCCTGAATAACGTTTCCACAGTCAGTGAAGAGAATAGAGAAAACGTTCTCAAAGCGGTCAAGGAGATGGGCTACAGTCCTAACGTTCTGGCCAGGGGCTTCAGAATGAAGAAGACTTTCACCGTGGGGATGGTCCTTCCCGACCTATCCAATCCACACTTCCCATTGATGATGAAAGGCGCGGAGGAAGAGCTTCGCAAAAACAGCTACAATCTCATAATCGCTAATTCAGATGGAAAGCTGGAATTCGAGAGGGAAGCAATAAACACTCTTCTCTCAAAGCATGTCGACGGTATCCTCTTCATTGGATCCGGTTACAACAGGGCAGTTGAAACCTTGATAGAGGAATCTGGTTGTCCGATTGTGCTGTTGGGAAGACGCTGGTCAAAGACTCTTCCATCCGTTTCCATAGACAACTTCAGTGCAATGAAGCACGTTTTTGATTATCTCTACGACGAAGGTCACAGGAGTTTTCTTTATCTTGGCGGTCCTGAAGACGTTTCGAGTTCTATAGATAGAGAGGAGGCTGCCAGGGCCGTCGCGCAAGAATATTCCAGTGTGGAGGTTAAGGTAACGAGAGGGCAATTCACATACGAGTCCGGTTATGAAAGGGCATTCTCTGAGCTATCAG
>NZ_DJHG01000019.1:10669-20840 GCF_002432955.1 Mesotoga sp. UBA5825
TTATGACGCGGTTGTCTGTGCAAACGATCTGATTGCCTTCGGCGCTATTGTGTCATGCAAGGCTCTTTCTATCGGAGTTCCCGAAGAGATATCGGTCACCGGATTCGACAACATCTTCCTTTCCGCCCAGTTCACTCCGGCTCTGACAACTCTGGATCAGAATACATACGAAATAGGGAGAAGGGCCGCAAACCTACTACTCCAGTATATAAGCGGCGAGAGGAANNAACTCGGGACAAAGCTGATTGTCAGAGAATCTTCACGGGCGAGAAGGAAGTGATTTCGTGAAAGCAACAAGGCTCGTCGTTATAGGGGATCTGCATGCCGGACCCGACAGGTCGTCACTCAGAGGAAGCCTCGTCAAAGGTCTCCTGAGCGAATGGATCGATTTCGTTAACGAAAACATCCAGCCGGACGGAATTGTCGAACTTGGAGACAGGCTGAATCCCGTAGACAGGGAAAATGACATTGAAACGCTAAGAGAGATATCGGGCATACTGGCCAAGTCTAGCTGCCCGGTGTACTACATTCCCGGGAACCACGATCTGGACAATCTAACTCAAGAGGAACATGAAAGGGCAATAGGCAGCAAGCTTGGCAACCGATCCGTAGTGGTGAAAGGATTACGTTTACTGCTTTTAAATACGCAGGACCCGATTGTTCAGGGTGTTGGAGGGATGGTTTCAGACGAAGCACTCCGATGGCTTGAAAAGGAGATTGTGGTTTCTTCGGAAAAGAAAGTCGTTTTCACTCACCAGGCTCTCGATGAACAGCCTCTCAAAAGGAATGTCCATTTTGAGAGCATCGAGAATCTCGCCTACGTCGAGAACAAGCGGGAGTTGCTTCGGATGTTTGAAAGAGGCGGAAACGTAATCGCCGCAATAAATGGCCACGTTCACTGGCCAAGCATTGCGCTCGAAAAGGGAGTTCTTTACGTCTCGGTGCCTTCATTCACCGACACATGGAATCAGCTGAGGAGTATCCCGGGATCGTTTACTTTGATCGATTTCAGCGGAGAAGAGGTAATCGTAGAAAACCATATGTTTAGACCGTCAATCCTCATGGGTCGCTTCAGAACAAACCGCAAAAAGGAGGGGTAAGAGATGAAACTCGGTTTCAAGACTTTCTTAGTGATCTTAGTTTCACTTGTGCTTATTGCAGGAACAGCATTTTCGGTAACAAACCTCAGATTCTTCTTTCCCGTTCAGGTAGCCGGAGCGCTTGCCGTTCTAATGGATGAAGTCGTTGCAGACTTCAACAGCGAGCATCCAGATATCTTCGTCGAGCCGATTTACAGCGGAAATTACGACCAGACAATGCAGAAGGCTGTAACAGCCGCTCAGGGAAAGAATCCGCCAGATGTTGCTCTTCTTCTCGCCATCGACATCTTCTCGCTTCTTGACATGAATCTTATCGAAGACATGGACCAGTTCATGGTGGGAGAAGACGCGAACTTCACAGAACCTTTCTATGCCGGGTTCCTCGAGAATTCGATGATCGACGGCGTTACATGGAGCATACCGTTCCAGAGAAGCACCCCGATCTTCTACTACAACAAGGACCACTTTAGAGAAGTGGGGCTAGATCCCGAAAATCCCCCGAAAACCTGGGCGGAATTGCTTGAGGCAGCCAAAAAACTCACCGTCAAGGATTCGCGCGGCAACGTTACTCGCTGGGGCTTCGAAGACATTACAGACGATACATGGACAATTCAGGCATGGATTCTTCAGGCCGGCGGGAAGTACGCCAATGAAACGGGAACGGAGTCGTACTTCGACACGCCCGAGGTAGCAAAGGCTGTAGAACAGTGGACCTACATGACTAATGTCGAGAGAGTAATGCCAAGGCACCGAAGCTATGGAGCCGCATCCCAGGACTTCGTTGCCGGCGCCGCATCGATGATGTACAACTCTACCGGTAGTCTCAGTTTCGTAAAGAGCTCGGCCACATTTGATTTTGGAGTGGCCCCGCTTCCTGGAGAAGCCAAGAAAGCAGTTCCAACGGGAGGTGGAAACCTCTACATCTTCAAAGGAATTCCCGAAGAGAACAAGGAAGCCGCATGGACCTTCGTCAAGTGGCTCAGCAAACCGGAGAACTCGGCGAGGTGGAGCATCGGGACGGGATACATACCGGTTCGCAAAGACGCCTTCGAAACTGAGGCTCTTAAGGAGTTCGCGGAGGGATTCCCGTACATTCTGGTGGCAAGAGATCAACTTGATGTTGCTAGAAGGGAGATGGCCTTCCACAGTAACTCGCAGATTAGGGAGGTTTTCTTGACAACTCTTCAGAATATCCTCGATGAGAGAGTGTCGATCTCCGCAGGGCTTAAACAGTTGCAGGAAGAAGTCGAAATGATTCTTGCTCCTTATAAGAAGTAATCAACCTGTCCAGTGCCGGGAGGTGTGTAGATTGAAGACGAAAACGAAAAAGAAAATTCTGCCGTGGATTTTCATAGCGCCGACATTCTTTTTCCTTGGCATGTTTACATACTACCCGGCATTCAGGTCTCTCTTTCTGAGTTTCATGAGAATGAATATGGCAACGCCGGAGCCGGTATTCACGGGCCTCGACAATTTTAAGAGAGCCTTCTCGACTCCCCTGTTCTGGCAGGTAGCTGGGAACAATCTCTTCTATGCATTTGTGACAGTCCCCATAACCATGGCTCTGGCGTTGGCTCTTGCACTTCTGGTGAATCAGAAAATTATCGGAAGCTCTTTCTTTAAGACGGCTTACTTCTACCCCAACGTCATACCGATGGCCGCCGCATCGATGATCTGGCTTTACATATTCCTCCCTGGATACGGTTTCCTAAACTACATTCTCGGGAAGATCGGCATACCCAGTATTGAATGGGTAAGCGACAGCAGGTTCGCTATGTGGGCACTGATCATTGTGGCCATCTGGAAGAACGCTGGATATTATATGGTCATATTCCTCGGCGGGCTGCAGCAGTTACCGACAGAAATCTATGAGGTCGCTACGATAGACGGTGCCTCTGCCTGGCGCAAATTCTGGAAGATAACCTGGCCCTTGCTATCACCGACAACATTCTTCGCATTCATAATCGCGGTAATAAACTCCTTCCAGGCGGTCGATCAGATCTATCTCATGACGAGAGGCGGTCCGGCAAACACTACGAACATGTTTGTCTACTACATCTATCAGGTGGCCTTCAAGTACTGGGACTTCGGATATGCCTCGGCACTGACCGTGATACTCCTTGTGCTCTTGTTGATATTCACAATGCTCGCCTTCTTCTTCATGGAAAGGAGAGTCTTCTATGAATCGGGTGAGAGACTATGACGAAAAGAGGAAGAACGACTAAGTGGGTCTCGATCGCGTTAATGATAGTCTTTGCCGTGATTCTCGCTTTCCCGCTCTATTGGATAGTCGTTACGGCCTTCAAAGAACCTACTGAAGTCTTTTCGATGATTCCAAAGTGGCTTCCCGAAAAATGGACTCTAGACAACTTCAAAGAGGTCTTCAACATAATCCCCTTCGGGAGGTATTATTTCAACACGATTCTCTATGCCTTCGGACTTCTCGCAGTGCAACTTGTAACAGTAACTCTCGCCGCTTACGCGTTCGCCAGAATGGAATTCAGATTCAAGAAGATTCTCTTCATGATTCTGCTTGTGCAGCTCATGATCGCCCCACAGACGCTCATAGTTCCGAACTACTTGACGATCAGCAATATGGGCCTGCTAGATACGAAGACTGCCATTGCGCTTCCGTATGTGGCCTCTGCAATCGGCGTCTTCTTGCTGAGACAGGGCTTCGCAGCAATCCCGAGAGAACTGGAAGAGGCGGCGACTACTGACGGCTGCGGAACCTTCAGGTTCATGATCTCGATAGCCATCCCGCTGCTTAAACCGACCTATCTTGCCTTCACGCTCATAAGCGTGACCTATCACTGGAACGAATTTTTCTGGCCCTTGATAGTTACAGACAGCGTCAAAGCTCGCACATTGACCGTCGGCCTTGCGATGCTTGCGGAGGCCTCAGAAAGTGCGGCTGCCTGGACTTTGTTGATGGCAGCGACCTTGCTTGTTATACTGCCANNACGGGTCCATGATCTGGGACGGTCAACGGAGAACGGCTCTTATATGAACCATAGTGGTATGCTAAGAGCCGTGGTTGGTGGTAGGTGGTTGGTGGTTGGTAAGAGCAAAAGGACTGGTTCGCCGTTGAACGGTTCTCCGTTCGCCGAGGAGAACATGTTCTTCAATCCAGAGCGAGGATCTGTTATTCGTTCTTTGTCAAAGTCGAAAACTACGAACACGAGATTCTGAATCAAGTTCAGAATGGTGTGTTGTAGCGTTTTCGGAATAACCATTCTCTGTCAGCTGACTTGATCGGGGATCTGGTTCGAAGAACGAACAACGAAGAACCGGTCTCCTCGGTGGAGAACGGCGGACCGATAACGGACAACCATTATCAATTGCCGGTTTCTCATGAGCGATTCAAACAGCACGTTTTGACTTCTTCATCTCGACATTATTCATACACAGTTTGTAAGGTAAAAAGTTGACATGTTGTGTATGAATGTGCTAGTATCTCAGTAATTACTTCTTTCTATTCTTATACTTTGGAGTTGTCCGGTTACTTATTCTGCTACTCCTGTCGTGTTGCGGCAGGAGTATAGATATACCGATTCAGGAAAATGGAGGGTGGAGACCTTGAAAAAGTGGATAGTGAGCATTGTCTTAATTGCACTGATAACCATTCCTGTTAGTTGTCTGGCGGCAAGTGTTACACCCCAGGTCTTTACGTTCGCTGGTCACAACGACGTGATGACGCTTGACGTAAGCCAGATGAACGACGAAATGTCTGCTTTGATCATGTATGCGCTTAACGAATCATTGATCAGAAACAGCTATAACGAGATTATTCCTGGCCTGGCAGAGTCATACGATGTTTCGGAAGATGGAACAGTATACACATTTCATCTTCGAGACGCGAAGTGGTCCGATGGAGTACCGGTGACGGCGAAGGATTTCGAGTATTCCTTCCTTAGAACGATGAATCCCAATACCGGATCATCACAGGTATCGGAGTTCGACTCGATCCTGAATGCTCAGGCTTACTACAACGGCGAGATTACCGATACATCTCTCGTCGGTGTAAAGGCAGTAGATGATAAGACACTAGTTTTGACTCTCACTTACAACGACCCCTTCTTCATAACGGAAATGGCCGAAGGAATCAACTTCTACCCCATTAGACAGGACTACGTGGAGAAGTTCGGGATGTCGTACGCTTCCAGCCCGGAAACCTTCATAGGCTGCGGTCCGTTCGTCTTGAAGGAATGGGTTCAGGGTGCGAGAATCACTCTGGAAAAGAATCCAGAATACTGGAGCGCCGACAAGGTAAAGCTGGAAAGGGTCGTGGAGCTTATCATTCCAGACGAGAACACTAGGGTTGGAATGTATGATCTCGGCGAAATAGATTCAATTTACTCTATTTCAAAGGTCCAGACGATCATGCATCCCGAGTTCGGAAGCAGAAGTGGCGGTACCCTGCAGTATCTCGCATTCAATTGTTCAGAAGGACTTGTATTGGAAAACATGAATCTCCGAAAAGCTCTTAGCTTTGCAATCGACAGAGAGGCAATTGTTGGCGCTATTTCTTCGCCCGGAACGATCCCGGTCGACAGAATGGTAGATCCTAGTATCATAGTTGACGGTAAGGCATTTACTGAGACATATCCGAATTCAACGGGAGTTCCGCCAGGCGGCGACATTGAACAGGCTAAGGTCTATTTGCAGAAGGCTCTTTCGGAAATGGGGCTTTCGAGGCCGACAGACCTTCCGAGAATCAACTATGTCTGTATGGACTCTCCAGTTCACAAGCAGTATGCAGAAGCACTTCAGGCCGGCTGGAAAGATGAGCTGGGTGTTAACGTCGAAATTAGCATCCTGCCCGTTCCACAGGCCATCGGAGCTCTCTTGTCGGGACAGTTCGACGTATTCCTGGTCGGTCAGTCTTCTGGCGTAGATCCGGCGACAATAATGAACAACTTCACCATAGGCAACGGCAACAACTACGCAAGGTGGAACAGCGAAGAGTACTCTGATCTAATCGCGGCACAGTCGGAGAACCCCGATCTTGCAGAGCGCCTCCTACAGATTCAGCAGGCAGAAGCTATCATTCTAGACGAAGCGCCGGTCGCTCCACTATGGACCCCCGGTACCGCGTACCTTTGCCGTGAATACGTGAAGAACCTTCATTATGGAAGACAGACTGGATCTATCGAATTCATCTTCGCTTACATTGAAAACTGATTAGAAGGGATTCAATTTGAACTGAATGCAGCCGCTTAACCGCCTTAAATGCGGCTGCGTTCTTTTGAAAGAGATAAGGAGTGAAACAATTTGGTTAGGTATATCTTTAGACGGCTCTTAATCTCCTTATTAACGTTGTGGCTACTGGCAACGATAACTTTTTTCCTGCTCAGGCTTCTGCCGGGAAATCCCTTTCAGAGTGACCAGATTCTGACCTTCGAAATGCAGGAAAGAATGATGAACTACTATGGATTGAATAGGCCGATTATCGAGCAGTACTTCACATACATGGGGAATCTTCTGCAGGGGAACATGGGTTATTCACTAAAATATACGAACAGAACAGTCAACAGCATAATCTCAAAGGCCTTCCCGGTCTCTGCCGATCTGGGGCTGCGATCGCTTGCGCTGGCGTTGCCTATCGGACTGTTTCTTGGAATAGCTTCAGCGAGAAAGCGAGGAAAGACCGTCGATTACCTGTGCGTGATAATTTCGGTCATAGGTGTGTCTATACCGAGTTTCATTCTCGGCTCCTTTCTACAATATATCTTTGCCCTCAAGCTGAAGATTCTGCCGATGGCGCAGTGGACCACGGAAATGCACAAAGTACTTCCGACAGTTGCTATCGCCCTTGGCCTTCTCGCTACACTGACAAGAATCATGCGGGCGAGCATGCTTGAAGTTACAACCCAGGACTATGTGAAGACGGCAAAATCTAAAGGACTTTCAGAGGGGAAGATCGTTTGGAGTCACGAAATTCGAAACGCTCTTATCCCGATACTGACAATGATGGGCCCGATGGTGGCCAGTGTGCTAATGGGAACCTTCGTAATTGAAAAGATCTTTGCGATACCGGGATTGGGGCTTCATTTCGTGAACTCCATTACCGGCCTTGACTACACGATGACAATGGGGCTTACTGTATTTTTCGGGGCCTTCCTGGTGACAGCAAATTTTCTTGTAGACATAGCTTATGGAATTGTCGATCCGCGAATCAGGATAGCTAAGTGAGGTATTGCAGTGATTAAAGAATTTGCAGGTATACCAAAAGACGAATTCGAATTTGTCGGGGAGACAGAAGAAAAATCGGAAGTTCTCACCCGACCCAGCATCTCCTTCTGGAAGGATGTCTGGAGGAGACTCTTTAAGAACAAAGTTGCAATGACCGGAATGATAATTATTCTGGCAATTGCTTTGTTTTCGATAATTATCCCTCAACTATCGTCTTATTCATACAGTCAGCAGAACCTTAGAAATATCAACGCGGCACCGTCTTCCGAACACTGGTTCGGAACCGATTCGCTGGGAAGGGATCTGTGGGTTAGAACATGGGTAGGGGCAAGAGTGTCGCTTGCAGTCGGAATCTTTGGCTCGATTATCCCGAGTCTGATCGGCATTGTGATAGGAGGAATATCCGGATACTTCGGCGGCAAGGTAGACATGATAATTATGAGACTAATAGACATCATCATCTGTATCCCTCAGATGATCTATATAATACTTATCATGCTTGTCATAGGTTCCGGTCCCGTTCCATTGATAATTGCCTTCGCAATAACCGGCTGGATGGGTTCGGCACGTAATGTACGCGGCCTGATTCTGAAGATAAAGGAAGAGGAGTTCGTTCTAGCCTCGAGAATACTGGGGGCTTCACACGGCCGCATAATCTTCAAGCATCTCGTCCCCAATACCCTCGGGATAGTAGTTGTAAGCATGACGCTAGGAGTTCCCGCGGCGATATTCCAGGAAGCTTACCTCAGCTTCATAGGTCTGGGGATCAAGCCTCCCATTCCTAGTTGGGGACAGCTTGCCAATCTTGGAACGGCGGTCTTCAGGATTTATCCAACACAGTTGTTGATACCGACAATTATGATTTCTTTAACAATGCTTTCTTTCAACCTCTTCGGAGACGGCTTGAGAGACGCGCTGGATCCGAAACTACGAAGCTGAATGGGAGATACTTATCGTGACTGAGAAGATACTTGAAGTTAGTAATCTTGAGTTTTCATTCGATACTTATGCTGGAGAGGTACACGCCATTAGGGGTGTCTCCTTTCATATAAATCATAGTGAGTCTCTTGCTATCGTCGGTGAGTCGGGCTGTGGAAAGAGCGTTACCGTTCAATCGATAATGAAACTTGTTCCTACGCCTCCCGGAAGGCTCAAGGGTGGAAAGATAGTCTATCGTGGCAAAGACATCACCAACTACAGCGACAGACAGATGGAAAAGCTGAGGGGAAAGGAAATGTCAATGATATTCCAGGACCCGATGACGAGCTTGAACCCAACTATGCGGATTGGCAGACAGATATCCGAGGGAATAAAGAAACACGAGAAGATCTCTCCCGAAGAGGCCCGAAAACGCAGCATAAAACTTCTGAAAGAAGTAGGAATATCTGATCCAGAGAGAAACATCATGCGCTACCCCCATATGTACTCCGGAGGAATGCGGCAGCGGGTAATGATTGCCATCGCTCTTGCCTGCAATCCCAAGATTCTCTTTGCAGACGAACCGACCACATCTCTTGACGTTACTACTCAGGCTCAGATCCTCGAACTGATGAACCATCTTAAGCGAGAATTCGATATGGCGGTCGTCCTAATCACTCACAACCTGGGAATCGTCGCGAGATTCGCGGAGAGGATATCCGTCATGTACGCCGGGAAAATCGTGGAAACCGGAAAGACCGAAGACATTTTCTATAGTCCACGTCATCCTTACACGTGGGGGCTTTTGAACAGCGTCCCTGCCGTAGGAAAGAAGAGAACGGAACAGCTTCCCACGATAAAGGGAACCCCTCCCGATCTCTTCATGCCTCCCAAAGGCTGTGGATTCTATGATCGTTGCGAGTATCGAATGAAGGTGTGCAAAGAGAACGACCCGCCTTCAACGGAGATAGTAAGAGGCCATTTCGCCTCCTGCTGGCTGCTCGATCAAAGGGCTCCCGGGATAGACCCCTACGTTATGAAGAGGCACGCCAAAGAGAACTCCAGTAAGGATGTGATCTGACATGCCGCAGAAGATCCTTGAGGTGAAAAACCTGAAGAAGTATTTCCAGATATCGAAAAGGCAGGTCCTCAAAGCCGTTGATAATGTCAGCTTTTCCATAGATAGAGGAAAGATTCTCGGCATGGTGGGAGAATCCGGGTGTGGAAAGACCACTGTAGGCAGGACAATCGTTCACCTTTACAAACCCGACGAGGGGAAGGTTCTCTTCAACGGAATCAACGTCCACGAGCTAAACAACAAGAAATATCGGCAAGTGACGAAGAAAATGCAAATGATCTTCCAGGATCCCTATGCATCTCTTGATCCTAGAAAGACCGTGAGCGCGATAGTCGGAGAGGGCATAGACATTCATAAACTGTGCCGCACAAAGACCGAACGGATGGAAAGGATCTACGAGATGCTTGAAATGGTCGGTCTCAACAGAGAACATGCAAACCGTTTTCCTCACGAGTTCAGCGGCGGACAGCGGCAGCGTATAGGAATCGCCCGCGCTCTTGCTGTTGGACCTGAGTTTCTCGTCTGTGACGAGGCGATCTCGGCACTCGACGTCTCTATACAAGCCCAGATCATCAATCTTCTGATTGATCTACAGAAGAGGCTCGATCTAACCTATCTCTTCATAGCTCATGACTTGAGCATGATCAGGTATATCTCAGACGATACAGTAGTGATGTACCTCGGTTCTCTTGTCGAAAAAGCCCAAACAGAAGAGCTCTTTGAGAATCCTTTGCATCCATATACGCTCGGCCTTCTGGAGGCGGTGCCGATAGCAGATCCCGACTATGAAAAGAGTCATAAACACGATCTCCTTTCTGGAGAGGTCCCAAGCCCGATAAATCCTGCCCCAGGCTGTCGTTTCTCATCCCGGTGCAAGTTC
>NZ_DJHG01000019.1:20876-21083 GCF_002432955.1 Mesotoga sp. UBA5825
AGGAGATATGCAAGAAGGAGACACCTGTCCTGAAAGATGCTGGTGAGGGGCACATGGTCGCCTGTCATATGGTTCATAGTGAGGAATGGTAAGACCGGGAAAATCGTGGTTGGGGGTGGCAGGTAGCGGGTTCGTAAGTGCAAAAGAAACTGGTTGGCCGTTGAGCGGTTCTCCGTTAGCCGAGGAGAACCCGTTATTCGTTCCAAA
>NZ_DJHG01000056.1:0-7729 GCF_002432955.1 Mesotoga sp. UBA5825
GCTCTTCACGAAATTGGTCTGACCATACTCCACGATCTGAGTTCGGGCGAGATTTCGATTTCCTTCGCAACGTAGAACCCAAAGGATTCATAGAAACCTAAGTTTGAAGGATTCTGCGTTTCAAGATAACAAGGAAGACCTTTTGAGTCTGCTTCATGCGCAAGAAGGCTAAGAAGTTGTTTGCCGATACCTTTCCCCTGAGAAGCTGGCGAAACAGCAATGAAAATCAGGTGAAGGTGATGTTCCTTTATGCATTTCTTGTGAGCCCTCGAAATCGCCCTACCGACCTTCATAAGGCGATTTAGTGATCTTCCAGGAAATGTCAGCATCTTCAAGGCTCCGCTCCTTATCCAGACGCCAAGGCCCGGATCTTCTTTAGAGTCAATCCAGAGAATTATTCCGTTCATCTCGGATGAATCAAAGTACGCGGACCCTTTCTCCAGATAAGTCTTGAACATTACTCCATAGATCCTATTTACGTACTTTCTTACTTTCTCACTTAATACGTATTTGATCATCGGGTCATTAGCAAATGCTTCGGCAAGTAGTTCTATTGCCCTTCCGTGTTTTTTCGAGGAAACCTTAATCGGTTCGACCATACCATCACCCACTCTCAACTTTCCACTCTGTGAAGCGAAGGAATATACTACCGACGGAGTTATAATCTCAGGCAACACTCGAGAGCTGCCCAGAATACACGCTCTTTGTGATTCGAAGCCTCGGGATGAAATCGTATGTCCCACTCTTCTCCGCTCACATCGTCTCCGGACGAAAGGAGCTGGCCAAAGGCCACATTTCTGAACTTAGAGACGGCCATGAGGGCCGAAGCCTCCATCTCGACTGTTATGCACCCTTCGTCAATTCTTCTGCTGACTATCCGCTTAGTCTCCCTGTAGAAGGCATCGGTTGTCCAGGTCTTTCCCTTTACATAAGGTATAGACAGCCTTCTCAATGTAGATTCGATCATCTCGATCACACTCTTATCGACTGAAATCTCTCTTGAGGGCTCCACGTAATGGAATGAGGTCCCCTCATCCCTGACTGCCGATTCCACTACGATGATCTCTCCTCTCGGAATTTCTCTCTTCAACACTCCGCAGGAACCGCAGGCTACTGTCTTTCTTACTCCCAGGGCGATCAGCTCTTCATAGAAGCCCGCAGCGGATGGTGCTCCAAGTCCTGGATTCAACAGGGCAACTCTTTCTCCTTTGTGTTCGATCTCGTAGACGGGGAACAATCCTACCTCACTTCTCCTGTCAACGATCTTCTTCAGAAGACCCTTCTTCAAGAGACTCTCTATCACGCCCTGATAGAAGAGAATCACAGCTCTTTCGGGCATCTCAGGTATCGAGGAGATGACCTTCGTCGGTTCTATGACGGCCGGTCTTTCATAATCATGTTCCAGAATAGGTAAACGCTTCTCCATATACGCCCCCTCTGCGACTATTCTAGCAGCGAAGAAGAGATCGACAGTCGCCGAATGACCTGACACTTTTGTAACCGGAAGCTTTATAATTGTAATCAGTATAAACGAGGTGAAATCGTGAAGACTAGGTCCGCACTGATAGTGGTTCTTCTTATCGCAGTTATTTCATCGGCAGGATTACTGAACAACCCCGAGAACAGGTTCAAACTCGAGCTTGATTACGAGATCGGCTTCACGGGAGTGATCTTCCACACCATTCAGTTCGGTCAGACTGGAACAGTTCTGAACTATGTGAAGGACTGCGGGCAGGACGTTCTATTTCCGTATCAAAGGTACACCGCCGGACTGAGTATCGGCAAACACACGGTTCACTTTCTGTACCAGCCGCTCACCGTTCAGTCCAAGGTTCAGCTTAAGAACAACTAGATAGTCGATGGAGTCACCTTCCCCGCCGGAAGCGGAATCTTCTTGAACTACGGCTTCCCGTTCTACAGGGTAAGCTACACCTACGATGTCTTGAGAAAGGGCAACAGCTATCTTGGCCTCGGTCTCTCACTTCAGTTGAGAAATGCCGATATCTACTTCGAGTCTCTCGACGGGACTAAGTTCGTTGACAACAAGAATTTCGGCCCCGTTCCGATTATCAAATTGAAGGGAGCCTACTNNGACATCTACTTCGAATCACTGAACGGACCTCAGTTAATCGCGAACAAGAACGTCGGTCCAGTACCGATTATCAAAATTAAAGGCGAACTTTGGCTAGGCGAAAAGGCTTACTTCGCAACAGATATCGACGGGTTCTACGCATCCAGCAGGTTCATTAACGGGGCGGATTTCGACTTCGAAGGATTGGTCCTTGACGCTTCATTGAGGGTAGGGCTGCTTCTCACAGATTATCTCGAGACCCATTTCAACATCCGTTTCATAGGAGGAACTGCGAAAGGCACCTCCGAAAACGCGAGCAGCCCCGACGGCTTCACCGACAACAGACTTGCGACCATCAATTTCAGCATAGGCTTCCAGCTGAAGTAAGTTATTGACTTTAAGAACGCCGTCCTAAAGGGCCGGTCTTTTTTTATGTGGTACTCGATCTTAAGTTAAATTGCGGCTTCAGAAAAGACTCAATCTCGATCTGTATCCGTTCAGTAGTTCAGTCTTAATTGATGGTTGCCTCATCATACTAGCTCACCCGTATTCGAAATGTAATTTAACAAGAGATTTGCTATCGAAAGCATTTTTTGATATTCTAGTATCAATGTCATTGAGTGAGGTCAATATTATGGAACATTTTAAGGCTTTCAAAAAAGTGGACGAGATTTTCGAGCTGTTCTTTGAGCAAAGCAAATGGAGGCTTACCGACATAGTGGCCAAGCTAGGTTATCCCAAAGCAACTGTGCATCATATTTTGTCTGCAATGACTGAACTTGACTACCTTACAAAAGACAAGAGCTTCTACATGCTCGGAAACAGGATCCTTCAACTGAGTGGTCTCATGCGGAGGAACCTCGAATTCAGAGAAGTGGCTTTGCCGTACCTTGAGGAACTAAGGAACGAAATAAATGAGACGATTCATCTCACATCTCTGTTCAGAGATCAAGTAATTTATCTCGAATGTCTGCACCCAACGCATGCTCTGCGCCCCCATTCGACTGTAGGAGTTACTGCATCTATGTATTGTACAGGCGTGGGGAAGGCCCTGCTCGCATTTCAGCCGGATTCTTACATAGACGGTTATCTCGAGAGAGTGACTCTTGCGAGAAGAACGAAGAACACCATAACAGATAAGGAACAGCTCAGAAAGGAAATACAATGGATAAGAGAGCACGGATATGCGTACGACAGAATAGAACAGGAAGAAAGCATAAAGTGCATTGCCGCACCCATACTGGACAATCACGGAGTCGCGAAGTATGCCGTCAGTATTGCCGGGCCTTCTAATAGAATGACCGACGAAGCAATTGAAAGATATAAGGAACCCTTTTTGAAGACAATAGAAAAGCTGAACAAGCTGTTTATCGATTTCGAGACGTGAAGACTCGAAGAAGTTTGATTCTGCATTACTTCTAGGAATAACTCCCTTCTTTCAAGATCACCCCGCAGGAGAGAGATTGCTTCTGTTTAACAGTCATAATCAACCCAGATACTTCCCAGACGTTCATAAATGGTTTTGGAGATAACTCAACCGATTTGGTAAATTTAGATGTAGTTACCACATTGTTGAATGTTGTTCCATATTATTGAACTATTCAAACCATTTCCAATGCGTACTTTTTTAAGACGCAATCCATTCGTGAAAGGGGAATTGAGATGAAAAAACTGTTTGTTTTGATCGTTGTAGCCTGTATGTTTGTTTCGTTTGGTCTTGCAGCTACAACACTGGAAAACGTAGTTAAGAGCGGAAAGTTAACCGTTGCAACTGATATGACTGCAGTACCGATGCAGTACAGGGACGCATCAGGGAAGCCGACTGGGTTTACCGTTGAGTTGATGGAACTTGCTGCAAGAGAAATGGGTGTTGAACTGGTCTGGCAAGACGTGGCATGGGAAAGTCTTATTCCGTCATTGCTCTCAGGAAAAGTAGATATGATAGCAGCAAACATGTCCATGACTCTAACAAGGATGAAGTCGATAAGATTCTCCGATCCTTTCTTCCTGACAGGAATTGTCGCGATTGCTAGAAAAGACTCTCCTCTGGAGAGCTGGAGAGATCTGGCCGATCCTTCAGTCAAAATGGGTGCGACAATGGGTTCTGTTCACGCAGACTTCATTGAAGATGAATGGGGCAAAAAGGCGTCTCTATACGACAATCTTGCCGAATGGATGACTGATATCAAGTTGGGTAGAATCGACTCGGTTATGGACGACGAAATGATCTGTATTGAGTTAGTTAACAAGAACCCAGATCTGAAGATCCTTGATGGGTATGTGAGACCCGACACTTATGGACTCGCTTTCAGGCAGGACAAGGATTCCGACTCACTGGTTGAATGGTTCAACTGGTTCCTCAAGTGGGAGAAGCTGACTGGCGAGTACGGAAAGATCTACGAGAAGTACGTAGGCAAAGCCTGGGAACCTTCTTTCATTATTGACTAAGCCTGGAGAGTAGTTAATTCAAGACGAGATGGGGGCTAGCCCCCATTTCATTTTAGGAGTCGAAAGGGGAATTCTAATGGAACCAATTGTTCGAATCCGGGGTCTCAACAAATCCTTCGGAAAACTGCACGTTCTAAAAGACATCGAGCTAGATGTATTCGAAAGCGATGTACTGGTTCTTTGTGGACCGAGCGGTGCTGGGAAAAGCACCCTTCTTCGCTGCATAAACATGCTTGAAAACTTTCATGAGGGATCGATCGAAGTTCTCGGAAAAGACATTAAGCAGGCGAGAGCCAATTTGAGTTTTGTTAGAAAGAACACTGGAATGGTTTTTCAGCATTTCAACCTATTCCCTCACATTTCAGTAGTAGACAATGTTGCCCTGGCACCCATACTCGTAAAGAAGGTGCCCAAGGATGAAGCTCTTGAAAAAGCCAGGAAACTACTTGATCAAGTCGGATTATCTGCTAAGTACGATGCCTTTCCTCCTCAGCTTTCAGGAGGGCAAAAGCAGAGAGTTGCGATAGCGCGAGCTTTGGCAATGGATCCTAAACTAATGCTTTTTGATGAACCAACGTCAGCACTGGATCCAGAGATGATCAAGGAAGTACTGGATGTCATGACTAACCTGGCACGCGGAGGAATGACGATGATCATTGTCAGCCATGAGATGGGTTTTGCGCGTCAGGTTGCCAACAAAATCGGTTTCCTGGATGACGGGAAGATAGTCGAGCTCACCCCTAAGGATGAGTTCTTCAACAATCCCAGGAGTGACAGAACCAAGGAATTCCTGAGTAAGATACTTTAGGTGATATCATGCTTGACATGAGAATGATCTCACAGTATCTCCCTGACTTTTTTGAGGCCTTATTGGAAACATTAAAGGTAGCGGCCCTGAGCGGTGTCTTTTCACTTCTAATAGGAACAGTGGTAGGAATACTATCAACAATGAAATCGAAGTTCGCCATTATTCCCGTAGGAATATACACTGGATTCATCAGGTCGACGCCTCTGCTTGTGCAGTTGTACTTCGTCCACTATGGCCTTCCAATTACCGGCCTGATGTTAACTTCCTTTCAGAGCGCCATAGTTGCGTTTTCTCTGAACAGCGGCGCCTATATATCTGAGATAGTACGTGGCGGTCTCAACTCAATTGACAGAGGACAGACAGAAGCCTCAAAGGCTCTCGGTTTGTCGTGGTTCCAGACGATGCGAAAGGTAATCTTGCCGCAAGTTTTTAGAAGTATTCTGCCACCACTGATCAGCCAATTCTCGTATTTGATAAAAGACACAAGTCTTGCGGCAGTTCTTGTTATCCCCGAGCTTACTTATACTGCTCGAAAGATTGCCGCGAGAACCTATATGCCATTCGAATCATTCGGTGTACCGATGCTTATGTACTTTGGAATATATCTGATTCTTGCTCTTTTAAGCGGTATTATAAGCAGAAATCAGAAGTCGGGACAATCGGATGCGAAGCGATGGTTCGGTTTTAAGAAGGTGGTATGATGCAAGACATATCTTTATTGCAGCAAATATTCAGACTCGGAGTTGCCTTCCTCAATAACCTGGCTTTCCTTCCATTCGTTCTGGGTATCGGTATAGTGCTGGGAATTGCGATCGCCCTGATTCGCTTCCATCGAATCCCCGTCGCATCGCAACTTCTAGCCATTGTTGTAGAGATAATCAGGGGATCGCCCTTCTTGATAATCGTCTATGCTATCTACTTTGCGCTGCCGTACGTTGGAATTGAATTGGGCGCGTTTCAGACGGGAATAGTCGTTCTTTCAGTTACGGCAACGGCATATCTTTCAGAGGTCTTCAGAAGCGGTCTTATGTCTCTAGATAAAGGGCAGTTTGAAGCGGCCGAAGCTCTTGGAATGAACTACTTTCAAAAACTGATGCATGTAGTTTTGCCTCAGATCATAAAGAGTACCATGCCGTCAATTGTCGGCCAGATAGTAATGACAATAAAGGACACTTCGATTGTCTCACTCGTCGGAATGGTTGAGATCGTAAGAACCTCCAGACAGATAATGCAGTTGACTCTAAGTCCTTTTACGGCATTCAGTATTGTGTCTATGTTCTTCATACTTGTGTGCTATCCGCTAATTGTCGTATCTAAAAAACTAGAGGGAGGGAGTAACAGATGAAGTTTCAGCTCGAGTCTTCAAAGCTTGAGTTTTTCAGGCCCGATGCCTTTGGATTCATAAATGGCCTGAAGAAAGAACCACCAAAGCAGAAAATGATCAACCTTTCAATAGGTGCCCCGAACAGGCCCACCCCGAAATGGATAGTGGAGGTAATGAAGGAGAACCTGTCAAACCCGGCCTACCACACTTACCCGCCGCAGCATGGTGCTCCTGAACTATTGGAAGGTGTTGCAGACTGGTACAAGAAACGCTTCGGAGTAACTGTCAAGCCCGAAGAGAACGTGCTCGTTACGGTGGGAATCAAAGAGGCGATTTTCAATGCGCTTCATGCTTCGGTAAACGCAGGCGATTCGATCCTTGTTCCCGATCCCGGTTATCCAACCTATTTCGAAGCTGTTCTTTTCACCGGCGGGAAGCTTATCACTTACGATGGAGATGTTGATCCTATTGCTACTCTCGGCGAGATCGAGAGTCTTGCAGTGTTGCACAAGCCGAAAATGGTAATCGTCAATTATCCATCCAATCCCACCGGTAGAGTGGCGAGCAAAGAGTATTATGAGAGGCTCTCCGAGCTTTCGTGTAAATACGGTTTTGTTGTGATGAGCGATCTCGCTTACTCGGAAATCGCCTTTGACGGTCTGGAAGTGAACAGTTACTTCGAAGCACAACAGAATCTGGAACTTGGGCTGGAGTACTTCGCCTTCTCAAAGACCTATAACATGGCCGGATGGAGAGTTGGGGCGATAGTGGCCGAGAAACGTCTTCTAGACGCAGTGAAACTTTACAAATCGAAGATCGACTCAAATGTCTTTTACCCTATACAGCTCGCCGCTGCAGCAGCTTTGAAGTCTACCCCCGATTCCTATTATCGTGAGCTCAGAGGAATATATCAGGGCAGGCGGGATGCGATTATTGAAGGTCTAAAGGCGTCGGGATTGACTTTCACCGCTCCACAGGGGGCGATGTATGTATGGGTTTCCACTCCGGAAGGCACTGATCCCTGGAGTTTCACCGAAAAACTATACAGAGAATACGGTATTCTCGTTGTTCCTGGAAC
>NZ_DJHG01000056.1:7794-26903 GCF_002432955.1 Mesotoga sp. UBA5825
GGGGTCGGTGTAGCTCCGCTGACTCCGATGAATGATGATGGTTCCTGTGTTGACTACAATGCAATAAAGTCTTATGTAGACTTCCTGGCTGAGAAAGGTGTCGACGGAATGTTTGTGCTCGGCACGACCGGTGAGGGGACGTCCCTCCCATTGGCGGAAAGAAAGAAGACTCTAGAGTCGTTCCTCGAGGCAAACAAAGGGAGAATGACGGTTGTTTCTCATTGTGGAGCTGCAGTGCTTGAAGATATTATCGAACTGCTAAAACACTCAAAGGAATGTGGAGCAGATGCGGCAGCAGTAGTTTCGCCTTTCTTTTTCAACCACAAGCAGGAGGAGCTCTTCAGTTTCTACGACAAGATAGCGGAAGCTGTTAGCGACTTTCCTCTGTACATTTACAACATTCCCTCTCTAACAAAAAACCCGGTTAGTGTCGATGTAATTGCCAGACTCCACGAAAAACATAAGAATATAGTCGGTTTGAAAGACAGCAGCGGCGATTTCGTGAATTCGTTGACCGTGATTCAGGCTCTGCCGTCGACGTTCAGTACGGTCGTTGGATGCGATGCGGCTTTCGTATCCGTTCTAATCGCCGGAGCCAGAGGCTGTGTTTCAGGCCCCGGAGCAGTCTTTCCGGAATTCTTCGTCAAGGTCCGCGATGCAGTGAAAGATGGTGACTTCGACAAGGCATTTGATTATCAGAAGGCTTTGACAAAGCTGACGATGGCAGTGGGAAACGGTGCGAATATTCCATACATGAAACATGTTCTAGAAAGAAGGGGTTTGAAAATGGGAGGAGTCAAGACACCTCTGAAAAACCTCACAGATGCGGAAATAGAATTACTTGACAATAATCTTGTTGCTGTTATGCATAAGATAGGCATTGATTTCTAGCTCTCTCAACAAAAGAAGCGCCTGGAGATCCTCCAGGCGCCTTAAATCATTTATCACAATATGACAGATTCGCCGTTCTTTATCTCTATGGAGCTCCCCTGCAAAGCTCCGAACTTTTCGATGGGTTCGCTTGCCACTATTCTTACTCCATCCCTCTCATAGAGGAACAGGGCGTGTTCCGTGTCATCTCTCTCGGAATTCTGTCTTATGGCCCATACGTTCTCATAGTCAGTAAGAAAAGCGTTAATGGATGTGTACTTATAGTTGGCAGCCACGAAGCCCGATGTGATTTCTAGAGCTGTCTTCGGCTCATACCGCTCAAGATTACCGACGAGTATTTCGAAGTATCTCTGGGTATCTGTAGTTCCTTCGTCGCTTGCAAAATCATAAATCGTACCGTTGTGACAGAAGGCGTAATTCCTTCCCCTAACGGTTGAATAGAAGGGATGTACATGCTCTAGATTGACTGTGTATCCCTTCGATGCCTTTCTCGAGTGGATTATGCCCACTCTGGAAATCGGCATCTTCACATCACTCTCAAAGATCGCGCCCGAGCTATTGAATGTCTCTCTTCCTTCGCCGCGCACGGCATAACCCCAGCCGTCTCTGTGAGGACTTGAGATTCCCTTCTCGGAGATGCTGCTTAGAAGGGCAAATATCCAGCTTGCGTCGATGTCTTCAACTGCTTTGAAGGCCAGCATTCTGCACATTTTTCATTCCTCTATTTGACTGACTCTGCTATCTCGAGAAAATACTTGTGAATTCTCAGATCATCTGTCAGTTCGGGATGAAAGGAAGCGGCTATCACTCTGTTCTGCCTAACAAGTACAGGCGAGCCATCGTAGCTTGCAAGAACTGCCACTTCTCTTCCTGTCGATTCAATCTTCGGAGCCCTTATGAATACAGCTCTAAACGGTTCCGCACCGATCTCATCTATCTGGATATCGGCCTCGAAACTGTTGATCTGTCTTCCGTATCCATTCCTTTTCACACTAATATCCAGAGCGCTTAAAGAGTCCTGATTAGAGACGTTTTCGATAGCCTTCGAGAGGAGAATCATGCCCGCGCAAGTAGCGAAGGCAGGCATTCCGCTCTTCAACCTCTCCTTAAGAAGCTCCCACATCTCAAATCTCTTCAGGAGTCTGATCATCGTGGTAGATTCGCCACCAGGCATAACCAGTGCTTTGACGGAAGATAGCTCCTTTGAATCCTTCACCCAAATAGCTTCCGCCCCCGCACTATTCAGAGCCAAAAGATGTTCCTGAATTGCACCCTGAATTCCGAGAACTCCTATTTTCAACTCTTACCAGCCTCTTTCTTCCATCCGGACTTCGAGAGTCCCGATCTCGAGACCGTCCATGGCATCCCCAACGTCCTCAGAGATTTCGGCTAGCTTTTCGGGGTTATCATAGTGCAGAACTGCTTCCACTATTGCCTTAGCCATTCTTGCAGGGTCTTTGGATTTGAAGACTCCCGAGCCGACAAAGACTCCATCGCAGCCGAGCATCATCATGAGCGCAGCGTCAGCCGGCGTGGCTACTCCTCCTGCGGCGAAATTGACGACGGGAAGCCTTCCCAGTTCTCTTACCTGACTGAGGATTTCGACAGGCGCACCGATCTCCTTTCCGTAGTGGACGAGCTCGGCATCATTCATCATCTGAACCTTTCTGACTTCTTCATTGACCGTTCTCATGTGCTTGACGGCTTCGATGATATTACCGGTACCGGCCTCTCCTTTTGTACGAATCATCGCGGCTCCCTCTGCGATTCTCCTAACCGCCTCGCCGAGATTTCTGGCTCCACAGACGAAGGGAACGGTGAATATCCGCTTGTCTATGTGATATCTGTCATCAGCCGGTGTAAGGACTTCAGATTCATCTATGAAGTCAACTCCGATGGCTTCAAGGATCTTCGCTTCGGCGATATGGCCGATCCTTGCCTTAGCCATGACTGGAATCGTAACGGAATCCATTATCTCTTTGATAAGGCCAATTTTGGCCATCCGGGCTACTCCGCCTTCTTTTCTTATATCTGCCGGTACTCTCTCAAGAGCCATTACTGCCGTGGCGCCGGCATCCTGAGCTATCTTTGCCTGCTCGGGATTCGTGACGTCCATGATTACGCCGTTCTTGAACATTTCAGCGAACCCTTTTTTCACTGTCCAGGTTCCCTTTGCTTCCATTTTCAACACCTCTCCTCTTTATCGTTGTTCCAATAGTTGCTCTCTACTCTTTCCAATCCTGGAGCATCTTTCTTCCCTCTTCCGACTTTTGCGCAGGGTTTTCCTTCGACCTCCACGATATCAGCCGTGAAGTCCAGCTTGTTTTTCAGTAGAGACGAACCAACTCCGTAAACATCTGCTGGAACATTGAGCTTTTCGAAGAGATCTATCTTCTCCGCCGTGAAACCGCCCGAGACGACTATCTTCAAATCTTTCATTCCGCACCTGTCAAATTCCCTTCTAGCCCTCCAGACCAGTTCGGGACAGACTCCCAGGGAGGAAGCGTCTTTCGGGACGACCGAAACGTCTCTCAAACTGCCAGACGTATCGAATCTCACGCCCCATATCTTTCCCTTTCCCGGACCTATAACAACCGAAGGGTCGGTCTTGCCAGGTACGAAATCCTCACCGGTCTCGGCCTTGTAAGTGCGGGCAACGCAATCGACCGAAGTTCCGATTACGTCGTTGTCCCAATCGACCAAGATTATTCGATTGACTCCGCCCTCTATGTAACGATCGAAAGCCATTGCGGCCTCGGCCGTATCGCCTTTATATACTGCGATAAGCGCGTGAGGTATCGTCCCCATGCTCTCAACGCCCCAGTAATCTGCATTCGCATCGGTAGAGACTCCGAAGGCCCCGGCCTTGAGCGCCGCGTATCCGTCCGTTGCCTGAGTCCAGAAATGATCGAATCGCGCACTGAAGAAGAGTATCTCCTTGCCTCTGGCGGCCTTCACGACGGACTTGACGGCAGTCGCAGTTGAGGAGGCTCTCGCAATAACACCCAGCAATATGGTTTCGAGATACGAGAAATATCTGGGGTCGCCTTCTATCGTCATAACAGGTTCCATATCCTTTGCTTCATCACCATCATACAAGGCGCGAACTTCGAGTTCTGGCCATTTGTCAACCCAGAGATCATTCAGCTTCATCTTCAGATCCCATTTTCGAGCGGTCAGCTCCACCAGTCCATGCCGATTCATCTCCCAGGCTGCGTGGTTGACTTCCTTCTCAATCTCTAATACCTCTTCGAAGAGCCTCTTCGCCTCTTCTTCATTCGAGTAATAACCGGTCCCAAAACGAAGAATGGCGAGCGCTTCGTCAATTCCCACTATTGTCGCGTCTCTTCTCGGGAAGAGCTGGTATAATACCCTTGATTTCTTATCTGCCTTTTTGAGGACTTCGACAAGTCTCGTGAAGTATTTGTCAGAATAGTATCCGGCTCTCATCTTGTCAATCGGTACTTTGAAGACCCTCGGGTCGATTCTGCACTTATCCACGGAACGCCCCCTGTCTCTACCCTCATTCGCGAGTGAAAATTCCGGAGAAATATATCCGGTAACCTGATTATATAATAATAAGTCACTTTCGGCTCGCGACCGCTGCTGATCCCCATGAATCAGACAAGTCCAAAAAGAAACCGGCCACAAGGCCGGTTCCCAAGACGTTATCTGCTCTATATCCAGTCTATCGATATCTTTGACATATCCGATTTCACATTGATCTGACAGGTCGTTACTGCCTTATCTATGTTGGTCGAGACAAAGCCCTTTTCTCTCTCCATAAGATTGTTGAAATTGCTCCAGTTCAACTCTCCTTCGTGAAGAATGCTTAAAGCAACGTCTTTGGGAGTCCTTATATTCAGAGAAGTCACTTCACAATCTATATCCACGATCGAGTCTTTCAGTTGGGAGGGGATTATAGACAATCTGGAGAGCGATGTCTTGATTGTAGCCCTATCCAGATTGAGATTCGAAAAATCAAGAACTGTATCGGCTCCATCAAGCGTAGCCTCGACCCTTACAACCGGCTCCGAATTGACTTCGATGTTCATTCTCGACTTTGACAAGACACTTGAAACACCGGACTTTGCTTTGCACCTCGCCCTTACAATGCCCTTTCCCTTATCCATATCGTATTTCAGATCCCCGTTAAAGCTCATTCTATCGAAACTTACGTTTGCATCAACTCCGTTGGATGTGTTGTCCATAAGCAGCACCTTCGTAAGGTTAGCATCAAGTTCAATATCTAGTTCGTCGAATTCTTTGGGTCTTGACATATTGAGAATCTGTCTGGTCGAGCTCGGCGCCTTTCCAAGCTTGAAACTCTTCTTGAAAAGCGTCACTACACCCCATCCCACTATGTAAGATCCAATCATGGCTACAATGAGTTCCCAGAAACCCCATCCTCTGAACCCTTTGATAATATTCCAGCCTATCAGAAGGTCAATAACGAGAATTCCTCCGAATATCAAACTACCCATATGTTCCGACTTAAATCTTCTAAACACCTTAAGCCCATGATAGATGAAGATAATGGCAAAGAAGATTTCAATTGTGAAGGCAAAGCTCGGTATTATATGGGTTACCGAAAGAATGATCAGTATTCCCAGGAAAATCGCAAATAGTGCTCCAAATCTCATCTCTTATCACCCTCTTCCTTTAGTCAGGTCGATTTCGGTTTTTCAGGTGCCTCTGGCTCTTCTGAAGACTCTTCGCTTTCAGCATCTTCCTCTGTCATTACTACATCTACTGAGTCTTTAAGCTTCTTAAGCTCCTCGTCGACTTCTAGCATCTCTTCAATCTCCTTTTCGGAGTATCCAAGTATTCCCAGCATCTCGACAGCATACTCTTTCGTAAGTTTCCCTTCTTTGAAAAGCAGAAGTATCTTCTTGGTCTCCTGATCCTGGAGATTCTCTTCCACGGTCGCTCGATCGGATCTTCGCTCTTCCGAAACCTTTGGTGCCGTCTCAACCTTGACTTCTTTGGCAGGCGTTCCCCTGTACTTGGCATTTATAATGAGATCTCCCGACACGCTGCTCATTTTCAGATATTCCTGTGGCTCTCCGTTTCCCGACCTGTAATGCTTCTTGTCTACTTTAACAAGTCCTACGTCAGAGGAGACATCACCGCTTACCGATGAGATAGCGGCATCAAATCTTGGCTCATCGGAATAAGAGATAATTGCATCCCCGCTTACCGTAGAAACACTTGTGTCTCTTTCCATCGGAGGAAGCCCCTTTATGTTCAGATCGCCAGAAACTGAGCCGAATTTACCCCTTCGGTAGTTCGAAGCGACGAATGTCAAGTCTCCGCTTACTGTGCTGAAATTGAACTCGTTCATCGAACAGTTCTCTATCTTGACATCACCGCTGACGTTGTTTATCTTAAGGCCTCTAAGATCAAAATCAGTAATACTTATGTCGCCGGAAGCGTTGTTTACATCAAGTTCCTGGATGCTTCTTGGCACCAGAAGCCTTATATTATTGACATCCGCTCCGCCGTCAAAGAGATTCTTTATAAAAGGAATATTGATGTTAGTACCCTTCTGGAATCTTATCGTAAGCTTCTTTCCTGACCTTTCGGCTTCGGGAACATAATCGTTCGAATCCACTTCGACGTACGCAATCACATTTCCCTCTTCAACAAGGTCGATCTGAAGATCCGCGCTAGCCGAGGTTGTCTTCAAAATCTCAATACCCGAGCTGTCGAATTCAAACTTTTTCTCCACGACCATACCTCCTCAATCCTCTACCTTTATCGTTACTCTCTTGTCCTCGGTTTCAATTTCAACCGACTCTCTAGTCTTGATTACCTCTTCAAGCACTTCCTTGAGATTGTAGTCTACCACTCTTCCACCGATTCTAAAATTCGCGTCTTTTTCTTTAACGAAGTTTCCTACAAACCTTGCCAACCTAACGGGTAACTTAATATTTGCTTCCACTTTTCCGGTGAAGTTATCCACAACCTCTATGGTGAATTTCCCTCCTGACTTCACTTCTTCATATGATTCAAAGAACTCCTCTAGCAAGTCCCTGCCCTGCTCGGGAGAAACCTTTCCATCGGCAACGAGCTTCAGAATCTTTAAGACTTCTTCTCTATCCACTTTGATCACCTACTTCTTTTTTCTGACTTTTCTTAACATCTCAAGGGCTTCATCTGGCTGTAGTTCTCCGGATTCAAGTCTTTCAAGGATTCTTGAAGCCTCCTCCCTATCTTTGTCGACAACCTGGTAGCCCATTGCCCTAACAATATCCTCGAGTCTGTTTCTAGCCGTCGGATAGGAAATATCCAGTTCCTTCTGAACCTCGGATAGATTGCCTCTATTCTTGATGAAAGTCTTCAGGTAGTCGAGCTGCTCGGCAGATAGCTTCATGATATCGTCAAGCTCAAATCTTCCCCTAATCGTTGTGCCACAACTATCACACTTGTACTCTGTGATCGTCATCTTCCCTCCACAGACGGGACAGTTGCTAATTGAGTATTTCATCGGTCCACCTCCAAAACATAAGTTGAACAAATATCACCTTCAACTGAGTTCATTATACAACTTCCGACTCAAAAAGTCAAACTATAACTTAAATATATTTAGATCCACTTCAATTTATTGTATTAGACTTCAATTAATTCAAGATAAGAGTTGAGTCCGTTTCGTTTATTAACTTTCGTAAGCGTTATCTGAAGGGATGGCGAAAGACATATGAGCCTCAATTTCCAATAAAAGCCTCATTCCCTTGGAACTAAGACTTCGACATTAATCGACACTCATATTTTCGATTACTTACGAAGAACTATTGCTGTTCCAAATGAATTAGTAAGGAAGTACATAGAAAAACATCATCATGAGAAAGGTGAGATTGCCGAGCATGACCAGAATATGCCAGAGTTCATGGTTTCCGAATTTCCCTGGAAATGGGTTCGGTTTCTCCCTTATGAAAATCACTGCGCCAACCGTATAGAAGGCGCCGCCGAGAAGCAGCAACAGGATGGCAGAAAGCCCCAACCTTATATACACACTGTAAACCAGCGCAAGCGAGAGCCAGCCCATTGAGAGGTATCCCGCCATTGATAACCAAAGGGGCATCGTGGAAAAGAATACCGACTTCAGCACGACGTTAAGGATGGCAAGACTCCATATTATCACGAAGACCGTCCAGCCAACCCAACCGCCGACGACAACGAGACAGAAAGGCGTATAGGTGCCGGCGATGAGAAAGTATATCGCAGTGTGGTCGAGGATAGCGAAGACCTTGAAATACTTTCTAAACCACAAGAAAAAGTGAAGGAGTCCGCTAAAGGTCATTGAGACGACTACGGTTGTCCCGTATATCGCGAAGCTTACAAGATGTAACCATTTACCCTGAATAGCAGAGAAGACTATCAAGAACACCAGCCCGGCAAGTCCGAGAACCGCTGCCACTATGTGACTAATCGCATTGAATCCTTCATTTGAGTTCTCGCTCGTAACCATGGGGTCGAGTTTTCGGCCTTCTATTGTGCTCACGAAGCTTCCTTTCTGGAAAAGTATTTGATCATCTATTATAGCCCAGCCCGCGCTTCGCGACAAAGAGGAAGTATTCAGCATCAGTACTCTGTAACGGTGCATCGAAATGGAAACTACTCGATAAAGAGAACACTAAGGGGAGACTCTCTGCCATTTAATGGATGAGAGAGGAAGGCGTGAAATTGAGATAATAGAAACAATGAGATCGATCCAGGGATATTTCAGGAAGGTGAGGGGAGCGTGCCTTCCGGAGCTGTGCCCTATTAATCCTCCGGGAGCCGCATCATAGTTGAAGAAGTCTTTTGAGGTTATCGGCGGCTCTTATGAATAGCGGGCAGCGGCCTTAACGGCTTCGATCAAATTCGTGGGATCGGCAATTCCCCTTCCCGCAATGTCGAAGGCCGTTCCGTGATCTACGGAAGTCCTCAGAATTGGCATTCCAAGGGTAATCGATACGGTCCTATCGAAATCCAGTGTCTTCGTTGCTATGTGGCCCTGGTCATGGTACATAGAGAGAACTGCAGAAAATGCGCCTCTTCTTGCCATAGAGAAGATCGAGTCTGCCCCTATCGGTCCGAGGACATCAATCCCTTTCTGCCTTGCTAGCTCAACGGCGGGAATAATTTCATCGAGTTCCTCGCGCCCGAAGAGTCCACCTTCTCCGCCATGTGGGTTCAAGGCTGCAACACCAATCGGCCTTCGCTGCTCGATGTCCAGCTGCTTAAGGACTGCGTCACATCTAACTATATAATCGAATATTCTGTCTCTCTTCACCATGCGACAGGCCTCCATAAGTGAAACGTGTCTGGAAAGAAAGAAGACTCGTAGCTCACCGGCTATTTCAAACATCGTCAGCGGGTCTCTCGCCCCCAATAGCGAGCCCAGAATCTCGGTATGTCCTGCAAAGGGAACTCCTGCAGCCTTAATGGACATTTTGTTAATCGGTGCAGTCGTAATTGCAGAAATCTTTCCCTTTTGCGCCAGTTCCGCAGCCTTCTCGAGGTATTCATAGGCGGCCCTTCCGCATCCACCGCAGATCTTTCCGTAATCGGGTAGGTCATTAGCATTCCCCATGTCAATCAACGAGATATTGCCTGAAGTTGATTCCATCTCTTCATTTAGGCCCTCAACCAGAGTTATGTCAAGCGACAGCTTATTTCTGTAGATCTCTCGCTGAATGATCTTGCGGTCCCCAATAACAACCGGCCTGCAGATCTCGAAGATTTCCCCGTGTGCTATAGCTTTACAGACGATCTCGGGGCCGATGCCTGCGGGGTCGCCAATAGTGATCGCTATCAAAGGTTTTCCAGAAAGCCTTTCCGGTAGAACCGGCTTTTCCATAGGTTTCAGAAGCAATACTAACCCCCGTACATTGTAGACGCGTTCGTTTCTATCCCTCTCCGAATATCTCTGTCCTTATTCCCGTCATGTACCAGTTGAGAATGTCAACACAGATCTCGGCTGCCAGTCTATTCTTCTCTGAAGCGGCAAAAGAGAGCTTTGCACCCAATGAGGAGATGAGATCGAAACCGCAACAGCTGCCCTCATTCTTCATGAATTCGGCGATTTCCCCCATTCTTTCGAAATCATCGGCAACAATTGCTTCTTTGAGGGATTCAACGTCACCATGCCTTCTTATCAAGAAGCTGTCAACAGCACCCTCCATACTTGCTTCAATCGTAACCGTCACTCTCTCCATCAGTCGCCTCCGGCAGAAAATAATCTAGTAACTCTTTCCAATATCCGCGGTCCTGTCAGAACCATATAACGATTCTATATGATTATCCTGATATTATGAAGTCTTGTTTTCACCTGAACTATGTGCTTACCGATAGAGCAGTCGAAAACGCCAAACTTGCTCTTCAAACTTCCTCCAAACGCTCTCGATCTGTTCGTCCTTTCGTAGTCAATGTTTAGGTAATAGAGAACAACGAAAGTAATTACACCCATCTTCTTTCGTTGAGGAATGCCTAACGCCAATTTTTAGCATTGAGCTCCAATGATCGTGCCTGTTCAATGCTAATTACTGTTTTTTTCGCTTAGACATATATTGTATAATCATACTAACAATATCATTCGCCGATCCGGGATATTCCTCTTGCTGACAAGACAGAATGGTTTATCTATGCGTTGTATGTGTCACTCAATAGATTCACGATAGCATAACAAGTAATGTGTTCTCACTTTAATTTGTTAGGAGGCGAAAGATGAAGAAATTCTTGCTAGTCGCTTTAATTGCGATTCTCGTAGTTAGTGCGTTTGCCGGTAAGGTAACGATCTGGAGCTGGCGGACACAAGATGCTCAGGTCTGGAGAGATGTTGAGGCCGCACTCAGGAGTCAGGGACTCAACATAACGATCGAATTCACAGCCTTTGCTCCAACGGAATACGATTCAAAGGTAGCTCTCGCTCTGCAGACCGGTGAAGGTCCAGATATTGTCTACTCCAGAAGACTTCCTGGAGGAAGAACTCAGGTTCTAATTGAAAACGGGCTCTATCTTCCGATCGGTGATTTCACGGACATGTCAAACTTCCCTCAGGCTTCGCTGAACTCTGTTACATGGGAAGACGAAGTTTATGGAGTTCCTTTCGCAGTTCAGGTGGTCGGAATATTCTACAACAAGGACTACTACGACCAGTTCGGACTTGAAGAACCTGAAACCTGGGACGAACTAATCGCTAATGCTGAAGTGTTCAAGAAGAACGGTATCACCCCATTCTTCCTTTACGGAAAGGAAGCCTGGGCGCTGGCAATGTAGCATGCGATGTGTGGCGTCAGCATTCTGGGACCAGACTGGATAAAGGCGCTCACTGATGGCGAAACGAACTTCCTGGATCCAAAGTTCACCGACCTCAACAAGAAACTTAACGACCTCAAAGTTTACTATCAGGATGGATTCATGGGTAATTCGACCGTAGATCAGGATGCCGCTTTCGCATTTGGACAGGCTGCAATGGTGTTCTACGGAGCATGGGGCTACCAGACATGGAAGGATCTCAATCCCGATCTAAATGTCGGCTACTTCATGGTTCCTCCGGAAACAAAAGACCAGACACCTTACGCCTACACATATCTCGATGGAGCGATCGCTTTGACATCAAACGTCAAGAATCTCGAGGACTCAAAAGAGATCATCAAATTCTGTGCCACTCCTGAATTCGGTACGATATTCGCCGGAATCACTTACAATATTCCTGCCGTTGTTGGCGCAGAAATCCCGCCCGATCCTCTTCTAGAAGAGGTTCTTGATGTTTACAACAACAACGCCTCTCCATGGGTTTACTGGGTAGGCTCTGTATTCACAACACAGAAACCTTCTCTCTATGACGACGTTCTTAGCCCAGGAATGCAAGCTCTTTACGCAGGGCAGCTTACTCCCGAAGGACTCTCTCAGATGGCTCAGGACGCTATTTCTCAGTGGTACCCGCCTTTGATGAACAAGTAATCAGTTAATTCTTCTCTTCCCCGCCAGCCAGCGGGGAAGAGTTCATTGAGGAGAAACGAAGATGCAGATTAAACTTAGATACCTTCTTGTTTTCATCTTACCTGCCCTGATTCTGTACTCTATGTTCATAATATACCCACTGATCGACAGCCTCATACTGAGCTTTTTCAGCTGGTCTGGTGTAGGGCCGAGGACCTTCGTCGGTTTAAAGAACTTCCGTACGCTTTTTACCGGAAGCTTTTCCAAAGAACTGTTCAATGCATTCTCACATAACGTTTATTTCTTCATCATGCTTGTAATCTTTGAGCTGGGACTCGGATTCCTTATTGCACTTATGCTGGCAAGCAAGATAAAGGGAGCCGGAGTGTTCAGAGTGGTCACATACATTCCAAATATGATACCTCTGGTTCTTGTGGGATTCATGTGGGTGCTCTTCCTGAATCCTCAAGCAGGCCTTGTTAACCAGCTTCTAAAACTTGTAGGGCTTGGAAGATTCGCACAGCCGTGGCTGGGTCAGGCAAGTACGGCTCTCACGACGATTATTCTGGTGAATGTTTGGCGAAATCTTGGGTTCTATGTACTCGTTATTCTCGCTGCGATACTTGATATATCGCCTGAATTGATAGAGGCCGCTTACATTGATGGTGCCAACAACTGGAAGATTACGTGGAGAATAATATTCCCTCTGACGTTTTCAACTTTCAGAACGCTAGCAATTCTCATTTTCATATGGAGTTTCAATATATTCGACATGGTATACGCTCTTGTGGGCGTACAGGCTGGTCCTTACAGAACTACTGACGTTCTCGGGACTCTCTTCTACAGGACGGCTTTCGGAGGACTTGGCAGCGGGGCAGTCGACATGGGACTGGGAGCTTCGGTAACAGTCTTCATCTTCACCATAGTTATGCCCGTCTCGATTCTGTATGTATACATTGTCGAGAAGAGACAAAGGAGTGCTTGAAACATGCTGAAGCTAAGTCTTTTCGGAAAGATAATCGTCTACTTCCTTCTGGCCGTCTACTGCCTGGTCATACTTGTTCCTTTTTTCATGATGATTTTGAACTCTCTCAAGTCGATGAGGGAGATCTATCTTCAACCCTTCTCCTTTCCGTCAAAGGTTATGTTCGAGAACTATTCAAAGGCCTGGCAACAGGCCGGTATAGGGACGGGCTACAAAAACAGTCTGATTGTTGCCGGAACCTCGGTAATTGGAATTGTTATAGTATCCTCTATGTTCGCCTATGCAATTTCTAAGTATACCTTCAAGGGAAGAAGATTTCTCTTCATTTACTCGATGCTAGGTCTGGCCTTTCCGGCGAGGCTCGCAATAATCCCCATATTCATACTACTGAGAAACTTTCATCTCACGAACTCTCTGCTTGGACTGATTCTAATCTACACCTCCGTAAATATCCCTTTCTCTGTCTTTCTTCTCAAGAATTTCATTGACGGGGTTCCGAATGAGCTTTCTGAAGCAGCCAGAATCGATGGAGCTTCTCCGATGCAGATATACTGGAAGATTGTACTTCCACTGGTCAAACCGGCTCTCTCCATAGTATCGATTGTCAGTTTCGTCAATGTGTGGAACGATTTCTTCTTCCCACTGATCTTCATAACCGACAGATCCAAGGCAACTATAACTCTCGCAGTCTCGATCTTCTTCGGAGAATACGTCAATCAGTGGCACCTCCTCTTCTCGGGCCTTACTCTTGCAGTGGCCCCGACGATAATACTCTTCTTGTTGTTCTCAAGGCAATTCATAACAGGTATGACGCAGGGAGCTATAAAGTGAGGTGTCTGGCGTGAAAGTGAAGCTTGGAATCGACTGTCTTCTGGCTGGAAACCAGCTGAAGAGTAAACGGATCGGTTTGTTAACCAATTCCAGCGGTGTAAATGGAGATTTACGAATCAACGTTGACCTGTTGCTCAGTAACAGATTCAACATCGTGAAGTTGTTCGGTCCCGAACATGGAATCTCGGGAGCCGCGGCAGATGGAGTAAGTGTAGACAATGCGGTCGACCCTAAGTACGGCATCCCAATCTATTCGCTCTTCGGAGATGTCATACGTCCTACAGAAGAAATGCTTTCGGGAATTGACTCCTTTGTTTATGATATCCAGGATGTCGGACTTCGCTTCTATACATACCTCTACTCTCTTGTATATTCGATGGAAGAGTGTGCAAAGCGGGGAATAGAGGTAGTTGTTCTCGATCGACCCAATCCTCTGTCCTGCAAAGTCGTCGGCCCAACAATTAAGAAGAGATTGGACAGCATCGTTGGTGGCTACGGTTTGGCTCTGAGGTACGGTATGACAGTGGGAGAAGTTGCGAAGTACTTCAACAAGCTTTTTGACATCGGCGCAGATCTGATCGTAATCCCCATGGAGAACTACGACAAAGACATGTATTATGATGAGACCGGCCATCTATGGAGTACTCCCTCTCCAAATATACCTTCTCTTGAACATGCGATACTATACTCGGGCTTCTGTCTCTTCGAGGGCACGAACCTATCCATGGGGCGCGGCACTGTTCATCCCTTCAAATACATAGGAGCGCCATGGATTGACTCCTCATCGCTTTATAAGGAAATGAAAAAGCATGATCATCCCGGTGTTGCCTTCAGAGAGAGGAGTTTCATTCCTGGGGCATTCAAGTTGCACGACCAGTCTTGTAATGGTCTTGAGTTCTATGTTGCCGATAGAAACACCATTAAACCCTTGGAACTTGCTTTAGACATAATCGCCACTCTAATAAGATTGTGGCCAGAGAAATTTGACTGGGATGTGCATTATCACGGGACCAGCATCCCTCTAAACAAGATGTGGGACGGCAGATACCATTTCGACCTGATAATGGGAGAAGAAAGGTATAGAGAAGAGTTGCTGAAGGGAGCAACTTCAGCAGAGCTTTCCCGCTTATGGGAAGGTGAACAGAGAGAGTTTGAGAGTCTGATCGAAGAATTCAGGATCTATTGAGTTTCTCAAATGCCTGTTCTGCAAGGATCTCATCCACGTTCCCCGTGAAGAGTGAGGTCTTGTGGTTGTTTATCATCTCCGAGAATCTCTCGTTATAATAGGCGGAGGCAAATGAGCCGCCAAATGTGTGGATTGTATCGACCTCACCTGTTCTCTCAAGAACGTTGAGAGTCCTTTTTGCCAGTATCTCTATTCCCTCATCTGCAACTCTTTTAGTCAGTTCCGAAGGGTCTTCTAGAGCAACTCTGCTGAATGAGGCGATCTTCGTTTTCATATCAGGCAGAAGCGTAAGATTGACAAGTTCCTCTATGCTCTCCATCTCAAAGAATTCTACAAGCCGATCGAAAACGGGATCGTGAGGAATCAATCCATCTCTATACTTGAGCGCTGCGGTGATCAGCTTCATGGAAATCCAATAGGCGCTTCCCTCGTCATCGAATATGTGTCCCCAGCCGCCAGACTTCACGGCTTCTCCCGCATAGTCATGACCGTAAACAGTAGAACCGGTTCCAGAAACGACAACAACACCTCTTCCTTCGCCGACTGCCGCTCTGTAAAGTCCCTCGATGTCCATAATCACTTCGATGCTAGCTCCTCTGAAAACCGATTCCAGCGCCTGAACGAGCTTTCCTTCGCGAGTTCTGTCTCCCGCACCGGAGAAGGCAGCGACTATCACATCCGGGACCCATATGTCGTCGCGAACTAACGAGAAAATCGATATGAGATTGCTACTGCTGACCGCAGTTATATTAACCCCGGTGCCGTAGTTCTTTCTTATCTTACCTTCACTTGAGATTGCAGTGACTCTAAGATTAGTTCCGCCTCCGTCCATTGCGATGATTTTCTTACTCATTCTACTCTCCTCACAACTTTTAGTCTGTAGCGATCCCCTCTGTAAACAGATCTGACCACTTCCACACATAGATTCTTATTGGTAAATGTCTGTCTCTCTCTAGATATTGCGTAGCTGTCCTCTTTGACTTTTAGATGCTTCGCCTCTTCTCTCGACAACCTGCAAACCTCGATGTTCTCCTGGGCATGATCGAGGACAATGGAAAACTCGTTTTTCAGAATTGCGTAGAGCGATTCTTCACTCATATCTCTATTCACTATGTTGAGAATCCTTATATCTGCCAGCGGATTGAGGTAGGCTCTCTCAATTCCATACGGTTCATCATCGAGATACCTAACTCTTTGGAGCAACACTACCATACCGTCCACGGGAATACCGAATAGCTCTGCTATCTCTACAGGAGGAACGATGAGACCGTCTTTCAATACTATCGACTTCGCTTTACGATTGTCTCTGGCAGCTTCTTCGGTGAATCCTGTGAGGGTACTGATACTTTCCTCGTGTTTTTCTTCGACGACGAAGGTCCCCCGACCTTTAGAAGACTCGATAACGGATTCTCTCTTCAGTTCGTCGAGCGCTCTCCGCAGCGTCAACCTGCTTACCTTGAACTCGCCGCAAAGCTCCTTCTCAGTAGGAAGTTTCTTTGAGTAAACGCCTTTGCCTATTCGCCGTTTAAGCTCTTTGTAGATTCGGTAGTAAACCGGAGCTCCAGCCTCTCTCACTTCACTCCTCCAAGTTCTTTTAGAGCCGAACGCACATGGCCTCTGTTACGCTTCAAAGATTCCTCGCACTGACCCTTCCCGAGCCCCGTCAGTGCCATGAGAATCGCAAGAGGGACCTCCCTGCCGGAGGCATCGAGTATCTTCGCGGACTCTTCATAAGAAAGGTCACTGATTTCCGAGATTATTCTTGTTGCACGATCGACCAGTTTTCGGTTAAGAATCTTCACGCCTATCATGTAGTTTCCGAAAACCCTTCCTACCCTGACCATCGTTATAGTGCTTATCATATTCAGGACCATCTTCTGAGCCGTCCCAGCCTTCAATCTCGTGCTGCCCGTAACTACCTCCGGACCGGTTCGCACGGCAATAGTGACATCTGCTAGCTCCGCAAGGCGAGGATTCCCTACGTTACATATGATTATCGTTCTTGCTCCCTGCTTTCTTGCGTGTCTCAGTATTCCTTCAACGTAAGGTGTCCGGCCCGAAGCCGAAATCCCGATTACAGCATCTCTTCCGGATATAGCGACTTTCTCAGCCTCTTGCTCTCCAAGTTCAACACTGTCTTCGGCGTGCTCTACGGGGTTGGCAAGAGCTTCCTGTCCTCCAGCCATAAGTGTCACGAATAGCTCCTTTGAAACACCGAAAGTCGGAACGACCTCCGCAGCATCCAAGACTCCTAGACGGCCACTGGTACCTGCCCCTGCATAGACTATTCTTCCTCCCGACTGAAGAGATTCGACGCACAGTTCAACCGCAGAAGCGATTTCTTCGAGGACCTCTCTCACAGAAAGAGGTACCGTTGCATCCTCTTCGTTCATGATCCTCAACATTTCATAAGTCGATAGTTCATCCAAATTCATTGATTTGGGATTCGACCTCTCCGTATCAAGCTTATCAAACTTCATCCTAGACCTCCTGCGGTATCTTGACCGGAAGTTTTCCTTCGGCCACTATCGTACCCTTCAAGACCTTCATGATGCTCTTTTGCGAAACGGCTTCGTAGCCGTAACTTAGAATGCAGTTCTTCACACCGTTCACAAACGCGTCGTATGGGTTTCTCAAAGCGATCACAAGCATCCTTCCCGTTCTCTGCGAAAGCCTAAAGAGTAGCTCCCTTTGACCATCGTGCAGATGAGCGTTCTCGGTGAAAACCAATTTTATGCCTTTTGCGGGGGCACTAGCTGCTATTCTGGCCGCTTCATCAACGGTGAGATTAGGTGCAAAATCAACTACTGGACTGTCCGTTATTTGTGCGATCTCTCTGGCCACAGCAGGAACCCCTTTCTGGGGACCATCCTCTACCTGGACCAATCTGGAAAGCCTGACCGCGAATATCGTGCTGACATCGCTTACTGGTAGAGGAAGCAGAGACCTGTCATTCAGAATGGCCGTAATTGAATTGTCAGAGATCTCTTGCATCGTCTCAAGGCTTTCCGGTGAACCTATCCCTTCGAGCGATACTCTCGCCGATGAGACAGCCTTCATCCTGAATCTCTCTACTCTGCTCAGCGACTGCTGAAAACGACCTTCAAGCTCGGAAGATCTCTCAATTTCCTTTATCAGAATCTTCTTGACTCTTCTCTGAATTTCCGGTTCATGGCAGTAAGTAAGATAATCCATACCGTTTTTCAGACCCTCTATCGCGGCCTCCTCGGGTTTGAAGTAATTGCTCACTCCGCCCATGCCAAGATCGTCAGCGACCAAGACTCCCTGATACTTCAAGTAATCCCTCGCGAGATCGGTTAGGATCTCTCTAGACATTGAGGCCGGAACGCGCCTAACTTGAAGCTGCGGCATGAATATGTGAGAGGGCATTATAGAATCGGCAGGAACTTCTTTGAACGGCCTCAGTTCTTCAGAATCAAGGGTGCTGAGTGGAAGGTCTAGTACCGGCAGATCCAGATGAGCGTCTACGTCCACCCTTCCCTTGCCAGGGAAATGCTTAAGGCAGCTCATAACACCATTTTCACTCATAGCATCAACAAATGCCCTTGCGTAAGAGATTACCTGCTCCGGAGAATCTCCAAAGCTTCGAACTCCAATTCCAGGGTTTTTTGGATTGCAGTTTACATCAACTACAGGAGCAAGATTCCAGTTGACACCGATAGCTCTCATCTCTCTGGCCATGATACTACCCGCAAGAAAGGAATTCTCAACTCTATTGGTTGCCGCTATTGCCATCGCGCCAGGAGAAACAGAGAAGCCTTCCCTGAGTCTGCTCACAATTCCGCCTTCCTGATCTATAGCTATTGCGGGCTTGTATCCCAGTACTCTCTCAATCTCGTCTACCAGAGCCCTAACCTGAGCTGCATCGACAATGTTTTTCGAAAAGAGAATCACCGCTCCGGGCTTGACTTGTACAAGAGTCTTCTCCGTGTCGCTATCGATTTCCGGTCCGGGAATTCCAATAAGAAACAGCCGTCCAACGGCTTCATCTAGATTCAAATGAAAACTCTCCTTCATTCACTTTCGACAGCTCAATTCTAATTTCTAATTGGTTGTATTGTCAATTGTATATTTGTCTAGTATGAATATACATAATCAATAATACACTTGCTCATCGACCTTAGTTGACTATAGTTCCAGCTAACCAGCCTAGGAAAAACTTGGAGGAAAAACAAAAATAAGATAGCATTGCTGTTGGGAGAACCGTGGTCGGGGGTAGCCGTAGGGGGTTGGTAAGAGCAATAACAGAAGTGATGCTGCCTCCGG